>NZ_JBHVDD010000054.1:0-64759 GCF_042802995.1 Streptomyces sp. NPDC057438 | reverse complement strand
CCGTTACGGACAGCGACCGCCCGCTATGGATATGTCGTTCCCACTACGGTGCCGGGATCTCGGACAGTGGGATTTCGACGTCCGTGACGTTCTCGCCGCCCTCGCCGAATCCGGGTTCCGCTTGCTCCGCGCGAAGGGAAGCGACGTTGCCGCTGCTCTCCCTGCCCAGCGCCGCATCCGCCTCGGGCGTGCCGCACTTCACGTTCCGCAGCCAGAGACGGCCATCGGGGGTGCCGTTCTTCAGGAGCTGTGGATAGAAGACATGCACGGTCGCGGCGCCCTCGCTGGGAGAGAAGAACACCTTCTGGCCGTTCTGCTCTTCCTTGTACGTGGCCCTGAGGAATCCGCTCACGTCGGTGCGCTTCTCCGACCACATGAAGAACCCGACGCGGTCGGGCAACACCTTGTCCGTCCTGGAGAAGTCGAAGCCGGTCCCCTTGTCGTCACGCTTGAGGTTGATCTCCGTCGTGTTGAACTTGGCGCCGATCTCGAAGAACGAGTTCCCCAGCTTCGAGTCGGCGGCGGCGACGAATCCGTCTTCGAGCGTGATGGACCTGGTCACCGTCGCGGACACGTTGAAGGCCTTCACGCCTTCGGTCGTTGCACCGCAGTTGTCGAACGGGGTCGAGACGCGCTTGTTGGCCCCCAGGCTGTCCCTCTTGAACTGGACGTCGACGAATTCGCAGTTCTCCAGTGTCGCGGCGTCCTGCGCGCAGTCCTTCGCCACCTCGGAGGGTGTGGCGGCACCCGCCTGGTTCATCAGCGGAATGGCCACGGCGACGGCCACCACCGGGGCGAGCACGATGGTGATGCGCTTCTTCTTGCTCCGGTGATTTCCCTTGTGGCCGGGGCGTGTCATGGTGTGTCTCCTCTTGGGGGGGAAGTGTGGGGAGTCGGAAGATGGGGGGCAGGTCCGTCAGCAGTCGGTCAGGACGGGCTTGAGCGTCCCGTCCGCGATTCCGGCCGCGCCGGCCGCTCCCGGCAGAACGACGGGTCCCTCAACGATCTCCGGCGCCGCGAAGTTCTGCTCGGGGCTGGGATTGACGGCGAAGCTTCCCGGATCGGCGTTGATCTTCACTCGCCATTCGCCCGTCATGCGCTGCATCCTCGGCGTGAACTCCATGTGGAGGACCTTGCCCTTGGGAATCTGCCTGATTTCGCTGTCGCCGGCGGTGACCGTCCTGATGGTGAGGTCGGTCGTTCCCTTGTGCTTGAGCCAGGACCCGCTCAGGAAGCCGAAGAGCCCTCCACCGGCACCTTGTTGTGTCGCGGTGTACTTGCCCTGGCCCTGCCCCACGGTCGCTGTCCATGTGAACTTGGCCTCCGGGCCGGAGTCCACCTCGCAGTTCGGGAAGTCGACCGTGACCTTCTCCGTGGGGCCGTCGAAGAACTCGATCTCCTTCGTCTCGACGAAATCGCAGGTGTCGGACGCGAAACCGGGGCCGCCGAATCCACTGCCGCCAAAGTCCTCGAGGGACTGCTTCTTGCCGTTGAGGACCTTGGTCCTTTCGCACAGCTTTATGATCTGCTCCGGCGTCTTCTCCTCGGCCGCGCTGGCCGACGGAAGTACCACGGTGGCGATGGCGGCGCCGGTCGCGATCGCCGTTCCGATCGCCACATACCGGACCTTCTTGTTCTTGAATCGCCTCTTGGCCACGCTCTGCTCTCTCCTTGAGGGGGTCCTTGCTGGGGTTCCTTCGGCTTTCCGTTGAGGAATATTGACGTTCGCTGGAGGGCCCCCGACAGGGTCAAATATCCCTACCCGCCGGTCACTTGGCGTGTTCATCGCCACACGCATCCAACGTCCCCGGCCCTTGCCTAGGGGGGTGCGTTACTGCACCTTTCGAGCCCACGACCCTTGCCTGACGGTGCGTCAGCAATCACCCTGGGTGTCGTTCGCCACGTGCGTGACGGAGCATCAGAAGCGCGGTCGACGCGCGTCCTCCACCTCCGAAGGAGACACCCATGGGCAAGCTCGACGGACGCGTCGTTCTCATCACCGGCGCCGCGCGCGGCCAGGGCGAGCAGGAGGCGCGGCTGTTCGCGGCCGAGGGTGCCAAGGTCGTCGTCGCGGACGTGCTCGACGACCAGGGGGAGAAGCTGGCCAAGGAGCTGGGTGCCCGCTATGTCCACCTGGACGTGCGGCGGGAGGACGACTGGGCTGCCGCGGTGGCCGCCGCGAAGGAGGCGTACGGGAAGGTCGACGGGGTGGTCAACAACGCCGGCATCCTGCGCTTCAACGCCCTCGTCGACACCCCCCTCGACGAGTTCATGCAGGTCGTGCAGGTCAACCAGGTCGGCGTCTTCCTCGGCATCAAGGCCCTCGCCCCCGCGATCGAGGCGGCCGGCGGCGGGACCATCGTCAACACCGCCTCGTACACGGGGATCACGGGCATGGCGTACGTCGGCGCGTACGCCGCGACCAAGCACGCGATCGTCGGCCTCACGCGGGTGGCCGCGCTGGAGCTGGCCCGCAAGGGCATCCGGGTCAACGCGGTCTGCCCCGGCGCCATCGACACCGCGATGACCGACCCGGGTGACGAGACATCCGCCGAGGCCGTCGACAAGCTCTACCGCAAGCGGATCCCGCTCGGCCGGATCGGCCGCCCCGAGGAGGTCGCCCGCCTCGCCCTCTTCCTCTCCTGCGAGGACTCCTCCTACATCACCGGGCAGCCGTTCGTGATCGACGGGGGCTGGCTGGCCGGGGTGAGTCTGTGACCGCACGGCACCTGTCCGAACCCGCCGATCTGACGGTACGTCAGCTATTGACGCTCCACGGGCCCGGTGGAACAGTCGGTCGTATCCAAATCTGACGTAGTGTCAGAAACAGTTGCCGGGTATCGCTGAGGACGGTGAACCTCCTTGGAATTCGGGCTCTTTGTACAGGGATACGTGGGCAAGCGGGCCCAGACCGACCCGCTCGCCGAGCACAAGGCGCTGATGGAGGAGACCGAGTACGTCATCCAGGCGGACAGGTCCGGCTTCAAGTACGCGTGGGCGTCCGAGCACCACTTCCTGGAGGAGTACTCGCACCTCTCCGCCAACGACGTCTTCCTCGGCTACCTGGCCCACGCGACCGACCGCATCCACCTCGGCTCCGGCATCTTCAACCCGCTCGCCCAGGTCAACCACCCCGTGAAGGTGGCCGAGAAGGTCACCATGCTCGACCATCTCACCGAGGGCCGCTTCGAGTTCGGCAGCGGCCGCGGGGCGGGCTCGCACGAGATCCTCGGGTTCATCCCCGGGGTGACCGACATGAACTACACCAAGGAGATCTGGGAAGAGACCATCGCCGAGTTCCCCAAGATGTGGCTCCAGGACGAGTACGTCGGCTTCCAGGGCAAGCACTGGTCACTGCCGCCGCGCAAGATCCTGCCCAAGCCGTACGGGAAGTCGCACCCCGCGATGTGGTACGCCGCCGGGTCGCCGCCCTCGTACTCCATGGCCGCGCGCAAGGGGCTCGGCGTGCTCGGCTTCAGCGTGCAGAAGGTCTCCGACATGGAGTGGGTGCTGGAGAAGTACAAGTCGGCGATCGTCGACGCCGAGCCCGTCGGCGACTTCGTCAACGACAACGTCATGGTGACGACGACCGCGATCTGCGCGCCCACCCACGACGAGGCGGTGCGGATCGCCGTGAACGGCGGGCTGCACTATCTGCCCTCGCTCGTCTTCCGGTACCACGACACCTTCCCCCGGCCCGACGGCTTCCCCGTGTGGCCGGAGACGCTGCCCGAGTACAACGAGGAGTTCATCGAACTCCTCATCGAGGAGGAGCTGTTGATCTGCGGGGACCCCGACGAGGTGTTCCGGCAGTGCAAGCGGTGGGAGCAGGCCGGGGCGGACCAGCTGAGCTTCGGGCTGCCGGTGGGGGTGCCCAAGGAGGCGACCCTGCAGACGATCCGGCTGGTCGGGGAGCACGTGATCCCGAAGATCGACACGGATCCCGTGCACCGGACGTCGCGGTTCCGGGCGGCGGGTTGAGGTTGGTGCGGACGGCCGCGGGGCGGTGGGTGCTGGTCGCGCTCCCCGCGCCCCTGGGCCGACCGCGGTACTCGGTTGCTACTAGGCGCCCGGAGGGGTGAGGCATGCTCGACCATGTCATCAAGGGTGTGACCGTCGTCGACGGGACCGGCGCTCCCGCGTACACCGCTGACGTGGGGATACGCGACGGTCGTATCGCCGTCGTCGGAACCGTCACCGAAGAGGCCCGTACGTCCGAGGACGCGGCCGGGCTCGTCCTCGCCCCCGGCTTCGTCGACCCCCACACCCACTACGACGCGCAGCTGTTCTGGGACCCGTACGCGACCCCCTCCCTCAACCACGGGGTGACGACCGTCGCGGGCGGCAACTGCGGGTTCACGCTGGCGCCCCTGAACCCCGCCCGCCCCGAGGACGCGGACTACACACGGCGGATGATGTCCAAGGTCGAGGGGATGTCACTGGTCGCGCTGGAGGAGGGGGCGCCCTGGACCTGGAACGGCTTCGGCGAGTACCTGGACGCCCTCGAAGGGCGGATCGCCGTCAACGCCGGCTTCATGGTCGGGCACTGCGCGCTGCGGCGGTACGTGATGGGACCGGACGCCGTCGGCGGACAGCCGACCGACGGGCAACTGGACGCGATGCTGCGGCTGTTCCACGAGGCCATGGACGCCGGCGCCTGGGGGCTGTCGACCACGCAGTCCTCGACGCACAGCGACGGTGACGGCATGCCGGTCGCCTCCCGGCACGCGAAACCCGCCGAACTGATCGCCCTGTCACGGGCCGTGGGCGAACACGAGGGCACCCAGATCGAGGCGATCGTGGCGGGCTGCCTGGACCAGTTCAGCGACGACGAGATCGATCTCTTCGTGGAGATGAGCGCGGTGGCCGGACGGCCCCTCAACTGGAACGTCCTCACCATCGACGCCGCCGTCCCCGAGCGCGTGCCGAGGCAGCTGGAGGCGAGCGAACGGGCACGCAAGGCCGGCGGCCGGGTGGTCGCCCTGACCATGCCGATCCTCACCCCGATGAACATGTCGCTCGGCACGTTCTGCGCGCTCAACCTGATCCCCGGATGGGGCCCGGTCCTCGGCCTGCCCGTGCCCGAGCGGATCGCGCGCCTGCGCGACCCCGAGGTCCGGGCCGAGATGCTGCGGCGCGCGGACTCCAAGGAGGCCGGCGTCTTCCGGCGGCTCGCCCACTTCGGGCGGTACGTCATCGGCGACACCTACAGCGCGGCGAACGAGGGCCTGACCGGCCGCGTCGTCCAGGACATCGCGGCCGAGCGGGGCCAGGAACCCTTCGAGTGCCTGGTGGAGATCTGCGCCGCCGACGACCTCCGTACGGTCCTGTGGCCCATGCCCACCGACAACGACCCCGGCTCCTGGGCCCTGCGCGCCGAGACCTGGCGCCACGAGGACGTGCTGCTCGGCGGCTCGGACGCGGGCGCCCACCTGGACCGGATGTGCGGCGCCCCGTACACCACCCGGTTCATCGGGGACTGTCTGCGCGGCCGGAAACTGGTCGGCCTCGAACAGGCGGTGAAGATGCTCACCGACGACCCGGCGCGCCTCTTCGGCCTGCGCGAACGGGGGCAGGTGCGGGAGGGCTGGCATGCGGACCTGGTCCTGTTCGACCCGGAGCGCGTCGACGCCGGCAAGGCCACCCTGGTGCACGACCTGCCGGGCGACAGCCCCCGCCTCGACTCCCGGGCGATCGGCGTACGGGCGGTCTGGGTCAACGGCGTCGAGGCGATCCGCGACGACGTGGTGACCGGCGCCGTGCCGGGCAAGGTGCTGCGCAGCGGCCGGGACACCCGGACGGTGAGTACGAAGTGAGCCGTGCACCTCAAGCGCGCGACGGGCAGCGGCTGTTCGTCGGCGGCTCCTGGGTGGAGCCCGACGGCGGGCACTACGAGGTCGTCGACCCGGCGACGGAGGGCGTCGTCGGGTGGGCGCCGGAGGCGTCGCGGGAGCAGGTGCACGCGGCGGCCGCCGCCGCCCGCGAGGCGTTCGGGCCGTGGTCGCGGGTACCGGCCGCCGAACGGGCCGCGATCCTCGCCCGTACGGCGGACCACATACGGCGCCACCTCGTCCCGTACGCCGAACTCGCGCAGGCCGAGAGCGGTGCGACGACCGGGACGGCGCGGGGCATGCAGGTCGGGGTGGGGGCCGTGCGTTTCCAGCGGTACTCCCGCGTCGAGCCGGTGGAGGAGCCCATCGCCCCCCAGATCAACGAGGCGGGCCCCTTCGGCAGGGCGGCCGTGATGGGCGCCCTCGCCGTACGGCACCCCGTGGGCGTGGTCACCTGCATCACCTCGTACAACAACCCCTGGGCCAACCCGGCCGGGAAGATCGCCCCCGCCCTCGCCATGGGCAACACGGTGGTCGTGAAGCCGGCCCCGCAGGACCCGCTCTCCGTCTACCGCATGGCGGAGGCCCTGGAGGCCGCCGGTGTCCCGCCGGGCGTGGTGAACGTGGTGAGCGGGTCCGGCGCGGAGGTGGGGGCGGCGGCCGTGGACTCCCCGGACGTCGACATGGTGAGCTTCACCGGTTCGACGGCGGTCGGTCAGCGGATCGCGGAGGTGTGCGGGCGCGGGATGAAGCGCCAGCTGATGGAGCTGGGCGGGAAGGGCGCGGCGGTCGTCTTCGACGACGCGGACCTGGGGGCGGCGGTCGCCGGCATCGCGACCACCTTCACCTTCTACAGCGGGCAGATCTGCACGGCCCCGACACGGGTGATCGCCCAGCGCGGTGTCTACGACCGCCTGGTCACCCAACTGGCCGCTTACGCCGACCGGTTGACCGTGGGCGACCCGCGTGAGGCGGGCACCGTGGTCGGCCCGGTGATCTCGGCGGCCCACCGCGACCGCGTCGAGTCCTACGTCGAGCTGGGCCGCAAGGAAGGCGCACGGGTGGTGGCGGGGGGCCGTCGCCCGTCGTACGAGCGGGGCTTCTACGTCGCCCCCACGGTCCTCGCGGACTGCACCTGCGACATGCGCGTCGTCCGCGAGGAGATCTTCGGCCCGGTGGTGGTCGTCCTCCCCTTCGACGACGAGGACGAGGCCGTCGCCCTCGCCGACGACAGCGACTACGGCCTCATCGACTACGTCTGGTCCGGGGACGTGGCCCGCGCCTTCCGGGTGGCCCGGCGCCTGCGGGCGGGGGGAGTCGGCGTGAACACCGTCGGCCGCAACATGGAGGCCCCGTTCGGCGGGTTCAAGATGAGTGGGGTGGGGCGTGACGTGGGGTCGTACGCGCTGCACGCGTACAGCGAGACGCAGGCGATCGTCTGGCCGGGGTGAGGGCTTCCCCTCCGATCCTCCCGGACGCGATGATGTCCGAATGCTGCGTGAGCCGGACGAGCGGGGTGAGGGAGGCGGGCGGGGTGAGCGTCGGCGTACGGACCGGCCGCTCCTCTATCTCGACGTCGACGGACCGCTGAACCCGTACGCCGCGCAGCCGGAGCGGCGGCCCGCCGGATACACCACCCACCGGATGAAGCCGCAGGGCTGGATCGACCAGCATCCGGGACGGCCCGCGGCGTACGTCAAGCCGCTCCGAGTCTGGCTCAACCCGGAGCACGGCCGTCAACTCCTGGAGCTGGCAGCCTTGTTCGACGTGGTCTGGGCGACGACGTGGGTCGGTGAGGCGAACACCCACATCGCGCCGGTCCTCGGACTGCCGGAACTGCCGGTGGTGGAGTGGCCCGCCGGTCCGGGCCCGTCCGGGCCGCCCCGGGTGTCCGGGACGGCCGCGAACCCCGGCATCTTCTGGAAGACCCGGCGTCTCGTCGAGCATGCGGCCGGGCGCCCCTTCGCCTGGGTGGACGACGAGATCGGCCCCGCCGACCGGGACTTCGTCGCCGCCCACCACCAGAGCTCCGCCCTGCTGCACCGCGTGGACCCCCGCCTCGGCCTACGGGACCCGGACTTCACCACGCTCGCGGCGTTCGCCCGCACGACGGGGTGAGGGGGCCCTAGCCGACTTCCAGCTCGGTCGGGTCGCCGCGGCCGACGGACAGGGACCAGCGCACGGTGGAGGAGGCATTGACGGTGACGGTGCCCGCGCGGACCGCGTCCTCGACGGAGAACTCGTTGTACTCGCCGCTCACTTCACCGTCGCCGCAGGTCACGGAGAAGGAGGCGCCCAGGGGGCGCAGGGAGACGTCGATCTCCCCCTTGCCCTCGCACTGTGCCCCGACGGTCAGCGTCTTGCCGTCACCCTTCCTCGCCCTGCCGAACTCCAGTGACGCGCTGCCCCGCGAGCCGTCCCGACGCAGCACGATGCGTTCGGCCATGTCCAGGTCCGGAGCGGCCTCCGAGGCCGTCTCGGTCACGGCGGCCTCGTCCGCCTCGCCGGAGTCCGCCGCCGGTGTCGTCTTCGCGGGCCTCGACTCGGCCGTCCGTACGGGCTCTCGCCGCTGCGCACCGGTGTCGCCGTCCGGCGAGCACGCGGTGGCGGAGAGGAGTGCGGCCGCCGACAGCAGTGTCAGGGCGGTGAGGGCGCGGACTGACCCACGTGTTGAACGTGACATCAACGACCCCCGTCTGTCGGCCCGTTGGTGGCGGGCGAGGCCGTGATCGTGACACCGGGCCGAACACGGCGACAAGACGACAGTCCGAGTTCAGAGCATGATCTGAGGTTGGCGGCGCCCACCCGTCGTGCGCCCGGTCCCCTCCGCGGCCCCGCCGACGATGGCCGCGGGGCCGCGCAGGACGACGGACGTCACCCCGCGTCCTCGACGGCCCGGAGGCGGGCCAGCGAGCCGGTCTCCAGGGCCGTCCACACCGAGCCGTCCGGGCCGAGAGCGATGCCGTGGGGCTCCGAGGAGGGGGTCGGCAGCTCGTGCTCGTGGATCTCGTGACGGCGGCCGTCGTGGGTGATCCGGCCCACACGGTTCGCGCCCCACTCGGTGAACCAGCAACCGCCGTCGGTGTCGGCGGCGGCGACGATGGCGTGCGGGCGGGACGCGCGGTCCGGCAGGGGGAACTCGTCGATCTTCCCGTCCGGAGCGATCCGCCCGATCTGCCCGGCCCCGATCTCGACGAACCACAGGGCCCCGTCACCACCGGCGGTGATGCCCACGGGACCGGCGCCCGGCGTCGGCAGCGGGTGGACGGTCACCTCACCGTCCACCGTGACGGCACCGATCGCGTTCGCCTGGTTCATCGTGAACCACAGCCTGCCGTCCGGCCCGGCGGCGATGCCCGACGGGAACGCCCCGGCGACCGCGAGCGGGAACTCGGCGACCTCCCCCTCGGTCGTGATCCTGCCGATCCGGTCGGCCCCCGCCTCCGTGAACCACAACGCGTCGTCGGGCCCGACCGCGATCCCGAACGGTCCCGCGTCGGGCGTCGGCAGGGCGAAGGAGGTGACCTCCCCGGCCGTGGTGATCCGCCCGATCCGATGCCCCCGGAACTCCGTGAACCACAGCGCGCCGTCCGGCCCGGCCGCGATGACCGAGGGCCCGCCGGACGCCGATGCGAGGGCGTACGACGTGGTCTCACCGTCAGGCGTGAGCCTGCCGACGCGCCCGGCGTGGACCAGCGTGAACCACAGCGCGCCGTCCGGCCCGGCGGCGATAGCGTACGGCCCGGCCTCGGCATCGGAGACGGGAAACTCCCGGATGGACACGGCCGGACGGCGAGAAGTCATGAATACGAGCCCTCGGTAGGTGAGTCGGAGGAGCGGAGAACGGCGGTCGACGCACAGCGTCCCAGAGCGGCCGCGGCCTGTCGCCCGAATTGCGGGCGTGGGCGAGGGCTGTCGGACCGCCCTCGCCGTCCGGGCAGGGAGTCCGGGTTCGTGGGCGGGCGCGGCTCCGGCGGGGCTTCTCGCGCAGTTCCCCGCGTCCCCAGAAGGCTCAGGCCCCAGCGCGGCCGGCCCCACACATCCGCACCCGACAACGCGCCCCCACCCAGGCACAGTCGCCGTCCGGCCCGAGGCAACCCCTCCCGGGGCCCCGGCGGTCTTACCCGGCGTCATCGACAGGAGGGTGTGCTTCATGCGACTCGATCCCGATCTCTGCCTGGCCGTTCCGGAGGGGTTCGACGACTCGGACGCCGAGACCCGGGTGCATCCCATGGCCCGGAAGCTGTTCCCGGCCACGAGCGCCGCGGAGGCGTTCCGGAGGGCTTCCGTGTGGGTGGGGGAGCACGATGTCTTCCTGGTGGACGTGTCCTGGGACTTCGAGTACGACGAGGACGAACCCTGCGTGCTGAGCGTCTACTTCAGCTTCGAACCGGATCCCGAGGACGACTGACCGGGAGGGCGCTCCCCGCCCAGGTCGACCCGCACCGTCAGCAGCCCCGACCCCAGCACCCGTACCGCCGCGCTGTTCATCCGGGGCAGGGTGCGCAGGCGGGCCACCGGGTCGTCGTCGGGGAGGAGGTGGGCGGTGCCGGTGTGCCAGCGGCCCCGGATGCGTACCCGCACCGACGGGTCGGCCTTGATGTTGCGGATGTAGTGGGACTTCTCGCCGTACTCGGAGACCAGCCAGAACGTGTCGCCGACGCGCCGCCCGCCGATGGGGGTGCGGCGGGGGAGGCCCGAGGTCCGGCCCGTGGTCTCCAGGACGGTCTGGAGCGGGATCCGGCGCAGCAGCGGATTGGCGACGTGACGCTGGAAGGCCGTGACGGCCCGCTGCTTGGGGCCCAGGCGTTCCGGGCCGTTCACCTGGCCGGCATGGCTCGACATGGGCGTGATTCTCCTCGGGACGTGGGAGGCGGCGGGGCCCTGTGGCCGCCCGATCATCTGGCCCTCGTCGCCGACCTGGCCGGCCCGGCGGGCGGCGCGAAGGGACGGCCTCGCGGGCGGCACCGGCCCCGGCTGAAAGCCCCGGCCGCCCGCGCCGCCCGTACGACCCGCCCGACGGACTACGGCTTCCGGCCCACCCCGCCGTGCTGCCCGATCGGCTTCGGCTCGCCCGCGTCCGAGGCGTCCGGGTGCCACAGCGGTACGGAGACGATGCCGGGCTCGATCAGGTCGAGGCCGTCGAAGTAGCCGGTGATCTGGTCGATGGGGCGCAGGAAGTACGGGACCGCGCCGGTCTCGTTGTACGCGTCCTGCGCGCGCTCGTAGTCGGGGTCGGTGCCCCGGGAGCCCTCGTTGATGTTGAGGTAGCTGCCCGAGGGGAGGCCGGCCAGGAGGCGGCGGACGATGTCGCGGGCCTCCTCGTAGTCGGCGACGTGACCCAGGATGCCGCTGAGGATCAGCGCCGTCGGCCGGGACAGGTCCAGCGTCCCGGCGGCGGCCGCGAGGATGCGCTCCGGTTCGTAGAGGCTGGCGTCGACGTACGCGGTGGCACCCTCGGGGGCGGAGTACAGCAGTGCGCGGGCGTGCGCGAGGACCGTCGGGTCGTTGTCGACGTAGACGATCCGCGCATCCGGCGCGCTCCGCTGCGCGACCTGGTGGGTGTTGTCCGCCGTGGGCAGCCCGGTGCCGACGTCCAGGAACTGCCGGACGCCCTCCACCTCCACCAGGTGCCGGATGCTGCGCCGCAGGTACGCGCGGCTGCTGCGGGCGATGGTCACGATGCCGGGGAAGGAGCCGGCGTACGCGTCACCGGCCGCTTCGTCCACCGGGTAGTTGTCCTTGCCGCCCAGCCAGTAGTTCCAGATGCGGGCGGAGGCGGGCACCGAGGTGTCGACCTTCTCCTTCGCCGCCGGAGCCGCCGCCGGGTCGGGCGTGGTCGCGTGATCGGTCATGGGCGCCGTCTCCTCCGCCGTGCAGGTGCGTCCGCGCGAACGGCGCAGCCGTTCCGGCCGTGCGGGGCCGTGGCAGCCGTACGGACGCAGGTGATGTGTCGATCCAAACCTAAGGCCCAACACGGTTGTTCCGTATGGGGGTTCTCCCTATGTTCGCCGGAGCCAGGGCCCTTCCCCCGTCACCGGCCGAGGAAGACCGGGTTCGTGAAGGCCGCCAGCGGGCCCGGGAAGCCCGGCACGATCGGTGGCCGGCGGACCTCGGCGCGTACGTACGCCGCGTACGAGGCCGTCGTACGCCACTGGGCCGAGCCGGTGCCGGACTCCGGGAGCGCGGCCGAGGTGAACAGGACACCCTGGTCGGTGACGAAGCGGATGGTGCAGCCCGCGCAGCCCGTGGCCTCCAGACGGACCGTGACCGGGGTGTCCGGCGCCACCTGCAGCCGCTCGCCGATGCCCGCGTGCTCGCCGCGCGCGCCGGACACCGTGAAGGACACGGACACGTCCTTGGACTCGGCGACGTAGGACCGGCCCGCCCGCAGGCCCTCCTGGATGGCCTCCCTGGTCAGGTCGTCGGCGAGTACCACCGTCTGGGGGCGGCCGACCGGGTCGGGGTCGCGGTGGGCGTCGCTGTTGCCCATCGCCGGGATCCAGGAGCGTCCCTCCTTCACGGACGCCACGAGCATGCCGTCCCAGTCGGCGAGCGCCACCTCGTCCTCCGGCGAGTAGGCGCCGTTCCACACCTCCACCGCGTCCGCCTCCCCGAAGCCGAACTTCCAGTTGCAGCCCACGCAGGTGGCGTGCGGATGGGCCGGGACGACCAGGCCCCCGGCGCGGCGGATCTGCCGGGCGTACCTGCCGAACCGGTTGTCCCGGGCCCGGTAGCGCCAGTCGACGAAGGTCCCCGGATCGATGCCGAGCGCCACGACGTGACCGTTGCGGGTGGTGACCTCCTCGCCCAGCATGACGAGCAGGTCGTCCCCGGCGTGCTCGGCCCAATGGGCGTGCGCGGACGGGGTGTTGTGCTCGGAGCTGTTGATGAAGTCCAGCCCCGCAGCCCGCGCCAGCGCCGCGAGTTCGCCGAGCGTACGGCGGCCGTCGGAGTACCAGGAGTGCAGGTGGCAGTCGCCCCGGTACCAGGCCCGCCCCCGCCCCTCGGCCCGCTCCGGCGGGTACACCGGCCGCACCACCGGGGCCGGGGTGCCGTACGTGAGGGTGATCGTGATCTCGTACGGCAGCCCGTCCGGCGCCACCGTGTACGGGCCCAGTGCGATGTGCCAGGTGCCGGGGCGGACCGGACCCGGGAGGTAGCCGGGGGTCGCCTCGTCCGTCCGGATGAAGAACTCCGAGCGGGCGCCGCCCGACCAGCCCCGGAAGCCCTTGCCGCCGAGTTCCGTGCCGCGCTCGTCGAAGACCCCGATGTCGAGGGCGTTGCCCGGGGTGCCCGCCGGGACGGCCGGTCTGTCGTAGCTGTACGAGACCCTCAACTCCCGTACCCCCGAGGGCACCTCGACCGGCAGATACACGAAGTCGGGGGAGCCGGTGGGGAGGGTCCCCCGGATGGTCCTCGTCTCCTGGTCACCGTGCGCGGCCTCGGCGCCGCTCGTCCCAAAGGTCACGCTTCCCAACGTAAGCGCGGCCGCCGCCGACGTCACGAACAGTGCGCGCCTTCCGAGCGCGTCGCCGTTGCCGTTCTCGTTCCCGCCGACGTCGACGGGTTCGTGGTCGTGGTCGCGGTCGTCGTCGCACATGCTGCTGCTCCCCAGGTCGGTCGTCGTGAGTGACATGGCGTGGGTGGTGCAGGGGTGGTGAGTGCCACCTTCCTATGCGGTGGTGAACTGGGGGACAAGGGAAGGAAATCGCCGGTTTTCGTCTCGCCCGGGAAGGACATGTCGGAGACATACGAGGAGCAGGAGGCACAGGGCATGCGCACACCCACCTGCCTGCTGGGCGGCGCCGGTATCACCGACCGGGTGGCGCACGGCCACGACGTGGACCGGTTCGTGGAGATCGGTTCGCTGACCAAGGTGCTCACGGGAACCGTGCTGGCCCGGCTCGCGGCGGAGGGGGCGGTCGGGTTCGACACCCCGCTGGAGGACTGCCTCGACGAGGTGCCGTGCGGCACGGGCATCACCCTCCGGCATCTCGCCGAGCACACCTCGGGCCTGCCCCGTCTGCCCGCCGGGCCCCCGGGCCCGCCGGACGACCCGTATCTCCCCTTCACGGAGGCGGCGCTGCGGGAGTCGCTGCGCGGCCTGGACCGGCTGACGGCCGGACGGGTGGGCGAGCGGGAGTACTCCAACCTCGGCTACGCCGTGCTCGGGTCCGCGCTCACGGCGGTCACGGGGCGCTCGTACCAGGAGCTCGTCGACCGTCACGTCCTGGCGCCGCTGGGGCTGGAGGCGGGGGCGGTGACGGCGGGTCCGCCGGAGGGCCGACGGCTCGTACCGCGCGACCCGTTCGGCCGGCCGCGCCCGCTGTGGACGCTGACCGGTCCGGTCCTGCCGGCCGGCGGCCTGTGGTCCACCTGCCGGACACTGGCGTACGTCCTCGTCGCCCTGCTCGTCGAGCGCCGGCTCGGCGAACCGGCGCCCTCCTGGCAGCGCGGCCCCTCGATCAGGTGGCACGACGGCGCGACCCGCGGTTCGTCCGTGCTGGCCGCCGCGTACGACGACGGGCGGTGGATCCTGCTCCACCGGCTCGGCGGCCTGGCCCGCACGGAACGTCTCGCGACGAGGGTGCTCGCGGCGACGGGCCGCGCGTGACCACCCCCCAACGCCAAGTGCCGACCGGTCGGTATGGACAACCCCGTCCCGAGCCGCTACAGATGGCTCCATGCGCATCTCCGTGACGATCTTCCTCACCGACGAGACGATCACCCCGACCCGGCTCGCCCGTGAGCTGGAGCAACGCGGTTTCGCGGGGCTCTACCTCCCCGAGCACACGCACATCCCCGTCGAGCGGACGACCCCGTACCCGGCCGGCGGAGACCTGCCGCGCGAGTACGGCCGCACCCTCGACCCCTTCGTGGCGCTCGGCCAGGCCGCCGCCGTCACCGAGCGGCTGGGGCTCGGTACCGGGATCACGCTGGTCGCCCAGCACGACCCCATCGACCTCGCGAAGCAGATCGCGACCGTCGACCACCTCTCCGGCGGCCGTCTCACCCTCGGCCTCGGCTACGGCTGGAACGTGGAGGAGGCCGCCGACCACGGGGTCACCTGGCGTACCCGGCGGGAGCTGGTGCGGGACCGGATGGCGCTGATGCGGGCGCTGTGGGCGGAGGAGCCGACGGCGTACGAGGGGGAGTTCGGGAGCGTGCGGGCGAGTTCCGCGTATCCGAAGCCGGTGCAGAAGGCGCGCGGGCCGGTGGTGGGGCCGCGGACGCTGATCGGCGGGGCCGCGGGACCGAAGCTGTTCGCGCACATCGCCGAGTACGCGGACGGGTGGCTGCCGATCGGGGGGCGGGGGCTGGGGGAGGCGCTGCCGGTGCTGCGGGCGGCGTGGGCGGACGCGGGGCGCGATCCCGCGGGGTTGCAGGTGGTGCCGTACGCGGTGCAGCCGAGTGCGGGGAAGCTGGCGTACTACGCGGAGCTGGGCATCGAGGAGGCCGTGGTGCAGTTGCCTCCGGCGGGGGAGGCGGAGGTGCTCGGGCTGCTGGACGAGTACGGCACGTTTCTCTAGCGGGCCCGGTTTCAGGGCCGTTCACGCCGTCCAGCTCGGGGGTGCGGGTCGCTCCGGCGGGTGCGGGTCCGGTGGGGCGTCCCGCGCAGTTCCCCGCGCCCCTGAAAGGCCGGGGCTGCGCCCCGACTTCTCAGGCCCGCTGGGCCTGGGCTTTGAGACCCAAGGCCTGGTCTTTCAGGGCTGCAAGGAGGCTGATCTCTCGGGCCGCCGGGGCCTGGGCTCTTCAGGGGCGCGGGGAACTGCGCGATCAGCCTCCACGGACCCGCACCCACCGACACACAGCACGTCCCCTCCCCTGGGGCGCCCGCTTCAGGCCGGTGCCGGTGGCGTTCCAGTCCTGGGCTTGTGCCCCGGCTTTTCAGGGGCGCGGGGAACTGCGCGATCAACCCCCACCGGCCCGCACCCGCCAACACACCGAACCCCCCACCCCCCACCCCCCGCCGTCCCCAGCCCCACGTGGATCCCCCGGCAAGGCGGAGCCAAGCCGCTCGTATGCTCGACGAATGACGACTTCCGCGACCTCCGGGACCGGCCCGACCGAGAACTCCATGCGGCGGGCACTCAAACGCGCCCGCGACGGCGTGGCCCTCGACGTGACCGAGGCGGCCGTCCTCCTCCAGGCGCGCGGCGCGCACCTGGAGGACCTGGCCGCCTCGGCCGCACGCGTGCGGAACGCGGGCCTGGAGGCAGCCGGCCGCCCCGGCGTCATCACGTACTCCAAGAGCGTCTTCATCCCGCTCACCCGGCTCTGCCGGGACAAATGCCACTACTGCACCTTCGTCACCGTGCCCGGCAGACTCCGCCGCACCGGCCACGGCATGTTCATGTCGCCGGACGAGGTCCTGGACGTGGCCCGCAAGGGCGCCGCCCTCGGCTGCAAGGAAGCGCTGATCACACTCGGCGACAAGCCCGAGGACCGCTGGCCGGAAGCGCGCGAATGGCTCGACGCGCACGGCTACGACGACACGATCGCGTACGTCCGCGCCATCTCGATCCGCATCCTGGAGGAGACGGGCCTCCTCCCGCACCTCAACCCCGGCGTGATGAGCTGGACGGACTTGCAGCGCCTCAAGCCCGTCGCCCCCTCCATGGGCATGATGCTGGAGACGACCGCGACCCGGCTGTGGTCCGAGCCGGGCGGCCCGCACCACGGCTCGCCCGACAAGGAGCCCGCGGTCAGGCTGCGGGTCCTGGAGGACGCGGGCCGCTCCTCCGTCCCCTTCACGTCCGGCGTCCTCATCGGCATCGGGGAGACGTACGAGGAGCGCGCGGAGTCCCTCTTCGCGCTCCGGAAGGTCTCCCGCGCCTACCACGGCATCCAGGAACTGATCATCCAGAACTTCCGCGCCAAGCCGGACACCGCGATGCGCGGCATGCCGGACGCGGAACTGGACGAGCTGGTCGCCACGGTGGCCGTCGCCCGGCTCCTGATGGGCCCGGCGGGCTGCATCCAGGCCCCGCCGAACCTGGTCGACAGCGAGTACGAGCGGCTGATCGGCGCCGGGATCGACGACTGGGGCGGGGTGTCCCCCCTCACCATCGACCATGTGAACCCCGAGCGCCCCTGGCCGCAGATCGAGGAACTCACCGAACGCTCCCGGGCGGCCGGCTTCGAACTGCGCGAACGCCTCTGCGTCTACCCGGAGTTCGTCTCGCGCGGCGAGCCCTGGCTGGACCCGCGCCTCCTGCCCCACGTACGGGCGCTGGCCGATGCGGAGACCGGGCTCGCGCGCCCGGACGCCGTCGTCGAGGGCCACCCGTGGCAGGAGCCCGAGGAGGTCTTCGTCGCCGCCGGCCGCACGGATCTGCACACCGCCATCGACACCGAGGGCCGTACCGGCGACCGCCGGGAGGACTTCGACTCCGTCTACGGCGACTGGGGTGCCCTGCGCGAGGCGGCGGCACCCGGCATGGTCCCCGAGCGGATCGACACCGACGTGCGCGCGGCCCTGGCGACGGCCGCCGACGACCCCACGAGGCTGTCGGACGCCGAGGCGCTCGCCCTGCTGCACGCGGACGGCCCGGCGCTCGACGCGCTCACCCGCATCGCGGACGACGTCCGGAAGTCGGCGGTCGGCGACGACGTCACGTACATCGTCACCCGGAACATCAACTTCACCAACGTCTGTTACACCGGCTGCCGTTTCTGCGCCTTCGCGCAGCGCCGCACGGACGCCGACGCCTACACCCTCTCCCTCGACCAGGTCGCCGACCGCGCGCAGCAGGCGTGGGACCTCGGCGCGGTCGAGGTCTGCATGCAGGGCGGCATCCACCCCGACCTGCCGGGCACGGCGTACTTCGACATCGCGCGGGCCGTGAAGACCCGCGTCCCCGGCATGCACGTCCACGCCTTCTCCCCGATGGAGGTGGTGAACGGCGCGACCCGCACCGGGATGTCGGTCCGCGAGTGGCTGACGGCCGCGAAGGAGGCGGGCCTCGACTCCGTCCCCGGCACGGCGGCGGAGATCCTGGACGACGAGGTCCGCTGGGTCCTGACCAAGGGCAAACTGCCGGCCGCCACCTGGATCGAGGTGATCTCCACCGCCCACGAGCTGGGCATCCGCTCCTCCTCGACGATGATGTACGGCCACGTCGACCAGCCCCGCCACTGGCTGGGCCACCTGCGCACCCTGGCCCGCATCCAGCAAGAGACCGGCGGCTTCACGGAGTTCGTGACCCTCCCCTTCATCCACACCAACGCGCCCGTGTACCTGGCGGGCATCTCCCGCCCCGGCCCGACGATGCGCGACAACCGGGCGGTGACGGCGATGGCGAGGCTGTTGCTCCACCCCCACATCCCCAACATCCAGACCAGTTGGGTCAAACTCGGCACCGAGGGCGCGGCCGAGATGCTCCGCTCGGGCGCGAACGACCTGGGCGGCACCCTGATGGAGGAGACCATCTCCCGCATGGCGGGCTCCTCCTACGGCTCCTACAAGTCGGTGAAGGACCTGATCGCCGTCGCCGAAGCGGCGGGCCGCCCCGCCAGACCCCGCACCACCCTCTACGGCGAGGTCCCGGAGGAACGGCAACGCGCGGCCACCCTGTCGGACGGCCATCTGCCGGAACTGCTGCCGGTGTTGGAGTGACACACCTGCCGGTGACCGGTCCGGAAAACCCTTTCTGCGGTGTCAGTGACCCCTGTTAGCCTCCACCGGCCCGTGCGACACACGGGTCATGGGGAAAGCTCACCGGGGAGGGGACAGTTGGAGGGGTTGAGGAGATCCGGCGGCCGTGCGCTGCTGGCGATGGGATGCTCCGTGGCGGCCATGATGGCGACCACGTCCACAGGGGCGTACGCGGCCGAGAACCCGCCGCCCAAGCAGCCGCTCGTGCGGGATCTGAAGACGGGTGGCAAGGGCTGCGGAGCGGGTGACGGCAAGGCGTACGTCGCCGATCCGCGCCCTCAGGTCAACGCGGTCCTGTACGACACCGGCAGCGGCTCCCTCGGCGGGGAGTTCGAGTTCTGGTGGAAGGACGCCGAGGGCGCCGAGCAGCGCAGGACGCTGACGACCACCTCGAAGTGGTCGGGCACACCGTTCACCCTCAGGCTGCCGTGGGAGGACCTTCCCGCGAACACCGTCGTCTCCTGGCACGTCCGGGCGGACGACGGTACGTCGAAGTCGCCCTGGAGCTCCGCGGGGGACGGCTCCGCCTGCGAGTTCGTCATCGACGACGTGAACCCGGACAAGCCGGTGGTCAGTTCACCGGAGTACCCGGAGGACGTCCTCTGGACGGACGGCGTCGGCGTCTACGGCCACTTCACCATGGACTCGCCCTCGGACGACGTGGTCGCCTACACGTACGGCTTCATCGGCGGCCCGTACGGCACCGTCCGGCCCGACGAACCCGGCGGAGCCGTGACCGTCCCCTTCCTGCCGCTCACCTCCAGGCCCGACCAACTGACGGTCCGCGCGATCGACCGGGCGGGGCGCAGCAGCGGCGAGACCACGTACCGCTTCTACGTGAAGTCCGGCCGTGCCCCGGTCGCCCACTGGAAGCTCGCCGACCCGGCCGGCGCCACCACCGCCGCCGCCGAGAGCGGCACCGCCGCCGAGGCCGGAACCGGCGTGACCTTCGGCGGCCCGGCGCCCAGCGGCACGGCCCTCACCTCGACGGCGACCCTGGACGGCAGCGGCGGCTACCTCACTCCGGGTGCCCCGGTCGTGTCCGACCCCCGGAAGACGTTCGCGGTCAGCGGCTGGGCGCGGCCCGCGCGGACCGACCGGCCCATGACCGTCGCGGCTCAGGACGCCGGTGACACCACGGGCTTCGCGCTCGGTGTCGACGCCCGCGGCGAGGAACCCGTCTGGTCGTTCGCCGTCGGCGGCGCCCGGCTGACGGGCGGCGCGCCCGAGGCCGGGGAGTGGGCCCATCTGCTGGGCGTGTACGACGCCGAGACCGGTGAGGCCCAGCTGTACGTCAACGGCCGGGCGGTCGGCACGAAGAAGGAGGCGGCGCCCGGCGCGGCCGCCGGCGCCTTCCAGATCGGGCGCGCCCGGAACGGGTCGGGCTACCACGACCACTGGAAGGGCGAACTCGGCGGCATCCGGGTCCACGACCGGGTCGTCGTCCCGGACGAGGCCGCCGAACTGGGACACCGCAAGCCGCGCGCCCTCGCCCACTGGTCGCTGGAGAACGCGACGGACGGGGCCAGCCCGGAACAGGGCGGCGGTGCGCCGCTGAAGCTGGGCACCGGCGCGAGCATCCACCGCGGCCCGAGCGGCTCCTGCATCCCGGACCTCGACCCGGACTGCGCCGACGTGCCGTACGCGCTCGTCGGTGACGGACATCTGGCGCTCGACGGCGAGCGCGGGTACGCGGCCACGGAGCGGCCCGTCGTCGACACCTCCGACAGCTTCTCGATCGGCGTGGTGGTGCGCCTCGCGGACGCCGAGCCGACCCGCCCGATGACCGTGCTGTCCCAGGGCGGTGAGCACACCGACGTGTTCCGGGTGCGGTACGAGCCCGCCACGCACGCCTGGCAGCTGATCATGCCGAACGCGGACGAGCCGGACGCCCCCGAGACCGTCGTGGCACAGGCGGCGATGGCCGACGGCGGCGAGGGACAGGGCCACCGCATCGCCGTCGTCTACGACGACGCCACCGACCGGATCAAGCTGTTCCTGGACGGTGAACTCGCCACCGGGGCCACCGCCGACTTCGCGGACGGCCTGCCCAGCACCGGCCCGCTCCAGATCGGCCGGGCCCAGGTCGGCGACGGCTGGGGCGAGTACCTGCACGGCGACGTCGACGAGGTGCACGCGTTCACCGGCGCCCTGGAGGACGACCAGATCAACGGACTGGGCTGGGGCACCGAACCCTGCCTGTGCTGAGTCCCGTTCCCGAACCGCCGGCGGTCCACCGACCGCCGGCGGTGCGTCGCCCGGAAGGCCGCCTCAGCCCGCCTCGGTCCCGCCCGTCGGCAGATACGTCACCACCAGCACCACCCCGCTCAGCAGGAACACCCGCAGGGCGGCGTCGAGGCCGTTCCAGTCGGCGGACTGCCACATGACGAAGTACTCGCCGCCGATGGCCATGAAGCCGGCGCCGAAGAGGAGGAGGACCATGAGGAGGCCGAGGGTGCTGTAGCGGCGGGCCGTGTGGAAGGTGCGGTGGCGGAGGGCCCGTGCCCACAGGACGGTGGAGGCGACGAGGACCAGGGCCGCCACGGTCTCCCAGACGATGATCAGGACGTAGGCCACGTCCTGGACGCCCTTCGACTCGATGGCCCGCCACATGAGGTCCTCGTCCTTGAACGTGGTGTCCATGGCGAGGACATGATGGACGAACTGCTGGTTCGTACCGAAGTCGGTGATGTTGCTGAACGCCACCAGCGCCATGTAGAGGGCGACCGTGCCGACGAGCAGGGTCGAGGCCAGGGGGAGGAGTGAGCCGCGGAGGGTCCGGGTTTCAGCCATGGTTCCACTATGTGCCGGGGCCATGGACCATCCCCAGGTGTTTTTCGGCGCGTTGGATCACAATGGGAGGCGCCGATGGCGGAAAACCACGGCGAACCGAGGACGGCCGGAGGAGTACGCATGGGGCGCGCGCAGCCGTCGATCCCGACGATGCAGGAACTGATCCGGCGGCGCACCCGCCAGGGCTTCGTCGGCCGGACCGCCGAACGGGCCGCTTTCCGCGCCAATCTCGCTCTGCCCGTCGAGGACGAGCGGCGCCGCTTCCTCTTCCATGTGCACGGCAACGCCGGCATGGGGAAGACCTTCCTGGTCCGGGAGCTGGAGCAGATCGCCCAGGAGCACGGCGCCCTCACCGCGTACGTCGACGACGGCGTCGGCAGCGTGCCGGAGGCCATGGCCGTGATCGCGGACCGGTTCGCCCGGCAGGGGCGGCGGTTCAAGGAGCTGGGCCGGCTGCTCACCGCCCACCACGAGCGCCGGTACGAGGCCGAACTGGCCGCCATGGCCGCGGCCGAGCAGGAGGGACCGCGGCACGGGGCGACCGGGGGACCGGCGGACGAGGGGGGAGCGGGGGAGTCAGGGCCGCCGGAGGCGTCTTCGCGGGCCCGGCTCACCGGAGCCGCCGAGCCGTCGGCCGCGAGCATGGCCGCCGCCCGGGCGACCCTCGTCGCACTCGGGCTCGTCCCGGTCGTCGGCCCGTTCGCCGGCGCCGTCGACCCCGCCCAACTCGCCCGCCAGGCGGACCGGTTGCGGACGGGCCTCGGCGCGCGCACCCGCGGTCACGAGAACGCCGAACTGCTGCTCGCCCCCGAACTCGTCCTCACCCCGGCCCTGTTGGAGGAGCTGACCGGCGCGGCGGCCGAGGAGCCCTGGCTGGTCCTGATCTTCGACACCTACGAACGGACCGGCGCGTTCCTGGACCCGTGGCTGCACGACCTCGTCTCCGGCGACCGCTACGGCCCCCTCCCCGGCAACCTGGTCCTCGTGACGGCCGGACAGCGCCCGCTCGACGCCACCCGCTGGGGCGGCCTCGGCGACTTCGTCCTCGACCTCCCGCTGAGGCCCTTCACCGAGGCCGAGTCCCGCGGTCTCCTCGCGGCCCGGGGTGTGCTCGCCCCGCCCGTGGTGGAGGAGGTCCTGCGGCTCACCGGCGGCCTGCCCGTCCTGGTCTCGACCCTCGCCGAGGCCCGCCCCGCCGACCTCGACGACCTCGCCGACGCGGGCGACGCGAGCGCCACCGCCGTGGAGCGCTTCCTGCGCTGGGAGGGTGACCCGGTACGCCGGGCCGCCGCGCTGACCTGCGCATTGCCCCGGTGGCTGGATGCCGAGGTGTTCCGCGTGGCCGTGACGGGCGCGGGTCAGGGGGTGGGTTCGGGCCAGGGGGTGACCCAGGGGCCGAACGGCGGGCACGGCGGGGAAGCCGGGGAAGCCGGCCGGGGCGCGGGCGCAGAGGACCCCCACGCGCTGTTCGCCTGGCTGCGCGCCCTGCCCTTCGTGACCGACCGCGGCGACCGGGTGGTGTTCCACGACGTCGTACGCGCCCCGATGGTGCGGCTGCAGCGGACGCGGTCGCCCCGGGACTGGGGCGAGCGGCACCGCCGGCTGGCGGAGGCGTTCGCCGGGTGGCGTGCGCGGGCCGAGGCCGGACTGGAGGGAAGGGAGCCGTGGGGGGAGGCGCGCTGGCGTGAGCTGCGGCTGGCCGAGGCGTACCACCGGCTGTGCGCGGGGGAGCGCGGCGCGCTCGCCGGGGTGCTGCGGGACGTCGTGGACGCGTGCGGCGAGGACACGGCGGTGGCCCGGCGGTGGGCCGAGGCCCTGGCCCAGGCGGGGCAGGACGCCGACGAGGAGGACACGGCCCGTTGGGGGCGGGACCTGCTGGGCGCGCTGGAGCGGGGCGGCGTCCATGACGCGCTCGGAGTCCTGCTGCTCCGGGCCGCCCTCGACACCGGGCAGCAGGCGTACGCGCGCGCCCTGCGGGGGCGTGCGCTGCACCGGGACGGCGCGCACGAGCGGGCGGTGGCCGAGTACGACCAGGCCCTCGCCCTCGACCCCGGGTCGGCCACGGCGTGGCAGGGCCGGGCGGTCGCACGGGCGCACGCCGGCGATCACGCGGGCGCCGTGGCCGACCTCGACCGGGCCGACGCGCTGGCGCCCGACGACACCACCACCCTCGTCCTGCGCGGCGACTACCACCGCCTCCTCGGCGACCCGGACGCGGCGGTCGCCGACCTCGACCGCGCGGTCGCCCTCGACCCCGTACGCCGTTCGACGTGGGCCTCGCGCGGCGCCGCCCGGCACGCACAGGGCCGCCTCGACGAGGCCCTCGCGGACCTGGACCGCGCGCTGGAGCTGGACGGGCAGTACGTCTGGGCCCTGGTGCGCCGGGCGCGCGTACGGCGTTCCCGGGGTGAGCACGAGCGGCGGCTGGCCGATCTGCACCATGCCGTCGCCCTCGATCCGGACGCCCCCTGGGTCCGCTGCGAACGCGGCGACGCCCTGCGCGACGCCGGCCGCGACGAGGAGGCCCTCGCCGACTACGACCGGGCCGTCGAGCTGGACCCCCTGTACGCCTCCGCGTACGCCAGCCGGGGCGTCGCCCGCTTCCGGCTGGGCCGCCACGACGACGCCCTCGCCGACCTGGACGCGGCGGTGGCCCTGTCCCCCGAGTACGCCTGGGCCCTGCGCCACCGCGCCGCCCTCCATCTCGAACTCGGGTCCCCGGAGCGGGCGCTGGCCGACGCCGAGCGGGCGCGGACGCTGCTCCCCGGCGACCCGGCGGTCGCGGACGTGTACGAGCGGGCGGCAGCGGCGGTGGCGGGGCGGGCGGAGCATCCGCGGCGCCCGGAGTGAATCGAATCGGCCGGAGCGAAGCCTCCCGAGTGAGCCGCCCGGAGTGAAGCGCCCGGCTTGAGCCGCCCGGAGTGAAGCGTCCGGAACGGACCGTCTGCGGATGTTGCGCCGGCGCACGGATTCTCCGAGAGTGGGACCCCGGCGCACGACCTGTTCACCTCTGCGCGTCCGTGCTGGATTGCCCGCACGGTCGCACATCGCGTGTTGTTCCGTGCTCGATGCGGGCCCTGAATCGAAGGTTCCTGTTCGATTACAGTGCTGGACTGTCGAGCCGTACGGGCGTACGGATGTACGGATGTACTGACGTACGGGTCGGGGCAGGGGCCGTGAGGAGGCTGGGGTGGGTGCGACAGCCGGTGCCGTCTGGGGGCGTGTCGAGCAGCAGGACTTCCGCAGCCGCGTGCGCGGGACGCTGCTGGGCGCGGCCGTCGGCGACGCGCTGGGCGCCCCGGTCGAGCAGCTCAGCCTGGCGCAGATCGGTGAGGCGTACGGCCCCGAGTGGCTGACCGATCTGGCCTCCGCCTACGGCAGGCGCGGTGCGATCACCGACCTCACCCAGCTCACCCTGTTCACCGTCGACGGGCTGATCCGCGCCCAGGTCCGCCGTGACACCGGCGTGTGGCACCCGCCGACCGATCTGCACCGGGCGTATCTGCGCTGGGCGGCGACCCAGCGCGACTGGGGGCCCGACGAGCGCCGCAAGGACGACGGCTGGCTCGCCCGCGAGGAGTGGCTCTACGTGCGCCGCGACCCCTCCCTCATCTGCCTCCTGGGCTTCGCCGACGGGACCATGGGCACGCTCGACGCCCCCAAGAACCCGGGCGCGTCCGGCGCCGAGGCCGCGGCCCGCTCCGCGCCCTTCGGTCTCCTCGTCGGCTGGGAACCCCAGCTGGTCTTCCAGCTGGCCGTCGAATGCGCGGCCCAGACCCACGGCGCCCCCACCGCCTACCTGTCCGCCGGCTCGTACGCCGTCATCGTGCACGCCCTGGCGCGGGGCGAGGGCCTCGACGCCGCCGTGCAGAAGACCCTGGTCCTGCTGGCGGCCCGCCCCGGCCACGAGCCCGTCGCCGACGCCCTCCAGCAGGCCGTCGCCGCCGCCCGGCAGGGCGCGCCGTCCCCCGCCGTCGTCGAACGCCTCGCCGGTGACGGCGCGGCGGCGGGCCTGCTGGCCGTCGCCGTGTACTGCGCGCTCGTCGGCGAGGACGTCCGCCACAGTCTGTGCCTCGCCGTCAACCACGGTGGCCCCTCGGGGGCGTCCGGCGCCCTCACGGGCGGCCTCCTCGGCGCCCTCCACGGCGAGACCGCGCTGCCCCCCGCCTGGCTCGCCGAGCTGGAGGGCCGCCCCACGATCCTCGTCCTCGCCGACGACTTCGCCCTCGAAATGACCCAGGGCCCGGCCCTGCACGCCCCGGGCGGCGCGGTACCGGGCTGGCTGACCCGGTACCCGCGCGCCTGAGACGGCGCGGATACGGTGCCGGTCATGGCTGACTGGAACATGCGCCCGGCCCTGCCCGCGGACGTCGAACCCATCGCCGAGCTGCGCGCCGTGGTGATGCGCCCGGATCTCGAACGTCTCGGCCGCTACGACCCCGAGCGCGTCCGCCGGCGCCTGCGTGACTCCTTCGACCCGGCCCACACCTGGATCATCGAGGTCGGCGGCGCCTTCGCCGGCTGTGTGGCCCTGCGCCCGGCCGCCGACGCCCACTGGCTGGAGCACTTCTACCTGGCCCCGCGCCACCAGGGCACCGGCATCGGCTCCGCCGTGCTGCGCACCCTCCTCACCCGCGCGGCGCCCACCGGGCTCCCGGTCCGCCTGAACGTCCTGCGGGGCAGCCCCGCCCGCCGCCTCTACGAACGCCACGGCTTCCACCTGGACACCGAGGACCAGGTGGACGTGTTCCTGACCCGCAGACCGGGCGTCCCCGCGTGAGCACACGCCCCGAGGCCACACGCCCCGCGTGAAATGCGTTTCGTGCCGCGAGAGCGGGCCTCTACCGTAGCCCGGTGACCACACGGATGATCATCCTCAACGGCGGTTCCAGCGCCGGCAAGTCCGGGATCGTGCGCTGTCTGCAGGCCGAACTGCCGGACCAGTGGCTGGCGTTCGGCGTCGACTCCCTCACGGAGGCCATGCCCGCGCGGATGCAGACGTCGGACGGCGGCATCTCGATCTCGGCCGACGGCGAGGTCGGCATCGGAGCGGACTTCCGCGCGCTGGAGCAGGCCTGGGCCCAGGGCCTCGTGGCCATGGTCCGCGCGGGGGCCCGCGTCATCGTCGACGACGTCTTCCTCGGCGGAGCGGCCTCCCAGCAGCGCTGGCAGAGGCTTCTCGACGGCCCGCAGGGCGTGGACGTGCTCTGGGTCGGCGTCCGCTGCGACGGCGCCGTCGCAGCGGGCCGCGAGATCGCCCGGGGCGACCGGGCCCCGGGCATGGCCGAGGCCCAGGCCCGCCTCGTCCACGAGGGCGTGCGCTACGACCTGGAGGTCGACACCACCCACACCGAGTCGCTGACCTGCGCCCGCGCCATCGCGGCCCACCTCGGCGAACGCGAGGGCCGCCCCCGGGACACCTCCCGGGAACGGCCCTCGTAGCTCACGGCCGTACGACACCGGCCTCGTACGCGACCTGCCGGACGCGGTGCCTCAGACCCCGCTCGGACTGGACGCGTCCTTGCCCCGGGACGGGACCGCCGCCGCGCCGGCGCCGCCCTTGCCGTCCCCGTCGCCGTCCGTGTTGATGATCTCGATGAGCGCGAGCCGCTCGGGGGTGTCCTCCGGCTTGATGAAGCCGATGACGATGTACAGCACGAGCGAGACGGCCAGCGGGATGGAGACCTGGTACTGCAGGGGCACACCGCCGTCGATGTTCCAGTGGATCGGGTAGTTCACCAGCCAGAAGGCGAACAGGCCGCAGGCCCAGCTCGTGAGTGCCGCGGTCGGTCCGGAGCGGCGGAAGGGCCGCAGCAGGCCGAGCATCATCGGGATGGCCATCGGGCCCATGAGCCCGGCGACCCACTTGATGACGACGGTGATGATGTCCTTGAAGGCGGGCGAGTTGACCTGGGTGGCCGCCGCCATCGACAGGCCGAGGAAGACGACCGTCGTGATCCGGGCGACCCGCAGCCCTTGCCCCTCGCTCCACGTCCGCGCCCGGCGCCAGATCACCGGCGCGCAGTCCCGGGTGAAGACGGCCGCGATGGCGTTCGCGTCCGACGAGCACATGGCCATCGTGTGGGAGAAGAAGCCGACGATGACGAGGCCCAGCAGACCGTGCGGCAGCAGCTGTTCGGTCATCAGGGCGTACGTGTCGGAGCCGTTGCCCGTCTCCGACTTCACCAGCAGCGGCGACATCCACATCGGGAAGAACAGCACCAGCGGCCAGACCAGCCACAGGATCGCCGACAGCCGGGCGGAGCGCTCGGCCTCGTACGGGGTGGCCGTGGCCATGTAGCGCTGGGCCTGGTTGAGCATGCCGCCGTTGTACTCGAACAGCTTGATGAAGAGGAAGGCGAGCAGGAAGACCGTGCCGTAGGGGCCGACCAGCGGCTCGGCGTGGCCCTTCAGCTCCGGGCGGTCCCAGACCCCGAAGAAGCCTCCGTAGTCACCGAGTTCGGCGACGACCGCGACGAACATCGCGATGCCTGCCAGCAGTTGGATGACGAACTGGCCCAGCTCGGTCAGCGCGTCGGCCCACAGGCCGCCGATCGTGCAGTAGACGGCCGTGATCGTGCCCGTGATCAGGATGCCCTGGTTCAGGGACACGCCCGTGAAGACGGACAGCAGGGTCGCGATCGCGGCCCACTTCGCGCCGACGTCCACGATCTTCAGCAGCATCCCGGACCACGCCAACGCCTGCTGCGTGCCCAGGTTGTACCGGTTCTTCAGGTATTCGAGCGGTGAGGCCACCTGCAGCCGGGAGCGCAGCCGGTTGATGCGGGGTGCGAACAGCTTGGAGCCGATGGCGATGCCGAGGGCGATGGGGAACGACCAGGTCACGAACGACGTGACACCGTAGGTGTAGGCGATACCGGCATAACCGGTGAACATCACCGCGCTGTAGCCCGACATGTGGTGCGAGATGCCGGAGAGCCACCAGGGCATCTTGCCGCCGGCGGTGAAGAAGTCGCTCACGTTGTCCACGCGCTTGTGCGACCAGACGCCGATGGCGACCATCACACCGAAGTAGCCGATGAGCACGGCCCAGTCGAGACTGTTCATGGGCCCCCTTCCAGGGTCCGCCGCCAGGGTCAGGCATGTGAACTCTGGATTCGGTGGCATGGCCACGGCAAGGAAGTGGAAGGTCAAGAGGGGGTAAAAAAGTTCCGAGCGATGACTTCAGTTTATGTACGTGAACAATGGATGGCCGAAAAGGATCACCCTTCTCCTCGGGTGAGGGATTCGGTGGGGCAGGTCAGCGCATCAGTTCCCCGGCGTTGACGAGCAGCGACTGGCCGGTGATCGCCCGTGCCCGGTCGGAGGCCAGGAAGACCGCCGCGTCCGCGACGTCCCCGTCCGTGGCCAGCTCCGGCAGTGCCGTCCGCTCGGTGAGCCGCGCCAGCACCTCCGCCTCGGACACCCCCTCGCCGTGCGCCGAGAACCGCACGTACGCCTCCACGGGCGGCCCCCACATCCAGCCGGGCAGCACGGTGTTGACCCGTATCCGGTGCGGCCCCAGCTCCCGCGCCAGCGAGTACATCGCGCTCGTCAGCGCGCCCTTGGACGCGGCGTACGCCGCCTGGCGCACCTGCGAGGGCGCGGCCACCGCCGACTGCGTGCCGATGATGACGACCGCCCCGCCGCCCGCCGCCTTCAGGTCCGGCAGGCACGCCCGGGTCATCCGCAGGGTGCCCAGCAGGTTCACGTCGAGGACCGCCTGCCAGGTGGTGAAGTCGGCGTCCTCCAGGCCTCCGAAGTAGCTGTCCCAGGCCGCCACGTGCACCACCGCGTGCACGCCCCCGAACCGCTCCCGCGCGAGCGCCGCGAGCGCCGTGCACTGCTCCTCGTCGGTGATGTCGGTCGCCCGGTACGCCGTGTGCGCCCCGCCCGGGTCCACGTCGGCCGCGGCCTTGGCGAGATTCGCCTCCGTGCGCGCCCCCAGCACGGCGTTCCCGCCGTCCCGTACGACCGCCGCGGCGACCCGCTGGCCCAGCCCGGCCCCGACTCCCGAGACGACGACCGTCTTTCCGCTGAGCAGTGACATCGGAGACCTCCCGGCTCTGGCGCATTATCTGACGGAGCGTCAGAGTATGGGCGACCGCAGGTGGACGGAAGGGGAAGCACATGAGCGAGGCCGAGCACACGGGCGAGGACACCCGCAGCGCCACGTACGCCGAGCTGGCCGCCGTCGGCCCGTACGGCGTCCGCCCCGGCCACGCGCTGATCACCATGGTGGAGCCGCATCCGGGCCACGAGTACGCGTACAACCGCTGGTACGAGGACGACCACTACTACGCGGGCGCGATGGCCATGCCCTGGATGTTCTCGGGCCGACGCTGGGTGGCCACGCGGGACCTCCAGCTCCTGCGTACGCCGGAGAAGTCGGCGATCGCCCAGCCGGTCACCGCCGGCTGCTACCTCTCCACCTACTGGATCACCGACGGCCGCTACGACGACCACATGAGGTGGACGGTCGCGATCAACAGGCGGCTGAATCGCGACGCACGCGTCTACCAGGACCGTACGCACGTCTTCACGGCCTTCCAGGACCACGAGGTGACCGTCTACCGCGACGGTGCCGCCGGACCCCGGGACTTCCACGCCCTCGACCACCCGTACGCGGGCCTCGTGCTCCAGGTGATCGACGCCGAAGGGCCCGGGGAACGGCGGGAGTTGCTGGAGTGGCTGCGGGCCCGGCTGCTGCCGAAGCGGCTCGCCGGTTCACCTGCCGCCATGGTCACCGTCTTCCGTCCGACCCCGCTGCCCCTGGACCGGATGTCGTACGTCAAGCAGGTCGAGGGCGTCGACACCCGCCTGACGCTGCTGTGGTTCCTGGAGACCGACCCGCGCGACTGCTGGGAGGCGTACTTCGGCGGACTGGGGGAGGCGGTCACCGAATCCGGCCTGGGGCGGCAGGAGTTGCTGGCACCGTTCGTGCCCACGGTCCCGGGGACGGATCGATACGTGGACCGGCTGCGCTGATTCCATGCCCGGGGCCGCCGCTGGGACCCGGGCAAGGCCGAGCCCCCTCGGCCAGGACGGCGGGCCGGTCGAGAGGGCTCTGTCAGTGGGTGTGTGTGGAGTTGGGGTGAGGGGGATGGTGATGATGGTTGTGGTGAACCATGGTCACGCGAGGTCGAAGGCTCCCCGGCCGACCTCGGCCACGAAGGCGCTCCACGAGTCGGCGGGGAACGCCAGCGTCGGCCCGTCGGTGACCTTGGAGTCGCGCACGGACAGGGCCGAGACGACGGGGGACTTGACCTCGACGCACGCGCCGTTGCCCGTGGAGTAGGACGACTTGACCCACGAGTTCTGGGCGCCTTGCTGAATTGCCATTTCTGCTCCGCTTGCCGGTTGGTCGCTGAGTTGCTGTCGCCGAGCCGCGGAGGGGTACTGACCGTTTCCGGAATCCACGGCTCGGTTTGCGCCAAGGTCGTTGATTTCCTTGGCGTGATCGACGCTACTCGCCAACATCGGCTGACGAAGCGACTATTCACTCGGGTGGGTGGCATATTCCATGGGGGTCTTCCCCCCGAGTGTGTCTAGGGTGTATCTTCCGGCCCCTTCAGCCCCACCAGGGCCGGAAGAGGCCGTTCAGTGGGGACGGAGTTGCGCGTACTCCTTCGCGATCTTTTCGATGAGCTGGCGGGATTGATCCACGTTCAGCGCCTGGGCCCTCAAGTGCTCGTACATGACGCTGTACTTCTGCACGTCGGCCGGCTTCTCCAGGTAAAGGTCGCTGGTGACACCCTCGATGTAGACGACGCTGGAGTCCGACGCGTCCGGGAACTCCAGGATCGCGTACTGCCCGTTCAGACCGGGGTGCGCGCCCATGTCGAAAGGGATCACCTGGACGGTGACGTGCGGGAGTTGGGACTGCTCCACCAGGTGCTCCAGCTGCTCGCGCATGAGGGAGCGGTTGCCGACGACCCGGCGCAGCGCCGATTCGTCGAGGACCGTCCACAGCCGCAGGGGGCTCTCCGGCGCGGAGATACGTTCCTGTCGCCTCAGCCGTACCTGGACCCGCTTGTCGATGTCGGCGGGCGTCGTCTCGGGCAGCGCGCCCGCGATCAGCGCCTCGGCGTACGGCCGGGTCTGCAGCAGCCCGGGGACGACCTGGGGGTCGTAGACGCGCAGGCTGGCCGCGTCGGTCTCCAGACCGATGTAGACGCTGTACGGAACGTCGCCGAAGGCGTGCCACCAGCCCTGCTGGCGCGAGTCCTTGGCCATCTGCATCAGGGAGTCGACGACCCGCTGGTCCTCGACCTCGTAGACCCCGCAGAGATCGCGGACGTCACGCTGGCTGATGCTGCGACGGCCGTTCTCCAGGCGGCTGATCTTCGACTGGGAGACCAGCAGCCGCTCGGCGACCTCCTCGGCGGTCATGCCCTTGAGCTCGCGGAGCCGACGCAGCTCCTGGCCCAACCGGCGTCGCCTGACGGTGGGATTGACGTTGGACGCCACGGGACGTGCACCTCCGGCTGCGTGCCTCTACTTTGCGTATCTGCTGCTGAGCAGATTGCCACCAAGGTGCCGAGTACCGCTGGAAAACAGCGGATATGCGCTGCGCACGCGCCGTTTGTGCCGGTGATTTTCCGCCGCGGAGGGATCTTCGCCGGACGGACGCGGGTGCGCGGCCCGCGAGCGGCCCGAGACCACGGCCCGCAGCCGCGGTGCGATGCGCTGTGCGTCTGGTGGTGCGTCTGGTGGTGCGATGCGCAAATCGATGTGGGTGACCCTGCAGCGTCCCGGACGCGGACATGCGGTCGCGCGGGGCGTGTGGAGGCGTACTGCGCCCCCGCACGCCCCGCGCGAACCTGCGGCTCCCGAACCGGTTCCTGGGTCCCTCGGCACGCGTGGCGCACGCGACGCGTGTGCGCGCGTGACGTCCGTGGTGCGGTGGGGGCGGGACCCGCGGCTCCGGGGTCCTGCTCCCACCGCACCACGGTGCCGTGGCGCGCGCTTCCAACTCTGCGCGTGCCGCGGGTGCGTCGGGTCTTTCGGGTGCTGCGCGAACTGTGGTGCTGCGGGTGCTTCGGGTCTGGCGGTGGTGCTGCGCGAACTGCTCAGTGCGCCACTACGCGGGCCATCGACCCGCGGCGTGGCTGCATCGGAACGCCGCGCGCGGGCTCCGGTGCGGGTGGCCTGGCGCCGGGGGCGGCCTGACGGCCGGTCGGTGCCGGGCTGCGGCGTGGCTGCGCGGCCACACCGTTCTGCACGTCCATGACGGCGTGGGCCACCAGGCCGCCCATGGGGTCGTGCCGGATCAGGTCCCGCAGCCGGGAGCGGGACGAGCGTCCCTCGTTCCCCGGATACAGGTGCTTGCCGAGGCCGACCGCGTGCGCCAGGGCGGCGAGCGCCGCGGTCCGCGGGTCCGGCGGTACGCCGGTGCGGATCGCGGAATCCAGCCGGGCTCGGATCTCCCGGCTGATCTCGGTCTGACTCGCCTGGTAGCGAGTGGTCGGCAGCACTCCGCACATCTGGCCCGCCACGGCATGCACCATGCCGCACCGCTCCAGATGCGAGAGGTAGATCTGGCGGAGCCCGAGACGCGGCCCGCCGATCCAGTGGACCGCCCGTACGGGAGCGCCACGCCTTCGCAGCAACTCCAACGCGCAGTCCAGAGTCGGATCTCCAGTCGGCCGTGGGGACACCACGGCGATACGATCCCCGTCTGGGGCTATCCGTCCGGCCAGCGCCAGCTCCACTAGCTGCGCTCCGGCCAGACCCAGGTCGAGCGACTGCGGCTGTGCGGTGGTACCCGTGGCCGGGTCCAACGCCAGCAGCAGAAGCTCCTCCGGAAGTGTTCTGCGGCTCCTGCCCATCCATGCCTCCCCGCGTGGATGAAAGACAGGGTGACCCCTCTCACATTGGTCTGTCGAGAGTGCGTGACCGGAATGTAGTGGAACCGATAGGTATGTCGTTCTCGTCTACCGCAGGGGTTAAGCCCGCACACAGGACACTGGTACATGGTTCGGACAGCGGTGAGGCGCGGTGGTGCGCCGGTGACTAGTGTCCGGGCGGCGGGTCTTTCACGGATTCACGGGTTCACGGTTCACGGTTCGGTTGGGCGCGCGCTCCTTGGACGGGCGGCGCGCGGGAGGAGGCATCGGTGGCGGGCACGTCCCCCGACAGGTCGCAGCGGTACGAGTCGTCGACGGAGTCGACACCGGGGAACGAGCCACCGGTCCGGGACACCCCCGGCCCCGCGAAGCCGTCCCCCGACCCACGCCTCGCGATGTCCCGGGACGCCGCTCCGAAGCCCGACCAGGCGACGGCGGTGTTCTCCCGCCGTTCCTTGCTCGAAGCGGCGGAGGCCGACTCCGGCAGCGACGCGGACCGGGGTGCGGAACCGGCTTCCGGGGAGTCCGGGACGTCCGAGGGGCGGGTGGCCGCCGAACCGGAGACGGACGGGCCGACAGCCGGCCCGGGCCCGGACGAGGCCGACGCGGCAGCCGTCCCGGGTGACGGTGACCCGGAGATGAACGGCGGCACGGACACCGACGCGGACACCGAGGGCCCGGATGCCGGGCCTGCGGTCGCCGACGGGGATTCCGGCGGCTCGGACGCGGGGCTTTCGGGTGCCGACGCGGGAGCGGATGCGGGTGACGGAGGCTCCGATGTCAGGCGCTCGGACGCCGACTCGGATGGCGGAGGCTCGGCGGCTCCCGGGGACTCGGCCGTCGACTCGGGTGACGGTGATCCGGACACCGGCGCGCGCGACCGCCGCCCGGAGACGGGGGACGCGGACACCGATGCGCCTGACGCTGTCACGGACACCGAGTCCGGCTCCGGTTCCCGCTCCGGTTCCGACGGCGCTTCGTCGGACGCCGACGCCGACGCCGGTGACGACGTGGACGCAGACGCCGCCGGTGACGTCTCCGGCGACGCCGTGAAGGGCCCGAACGCCTCGACGCGGTCCTCCGCCCGCTCCGACGAGGTGGCGGACGACCAGGGCCGGGACGAGCCCGACGGCGACGGCGGCGAGCCTGCCGCCGGAGCCGCTGCAGGCGCCCCGAGCCCGCGCGCGGTCGAGGAGCCCGAGACCGCCGACCCGGCACGGGCGGCCGAGGACGACGCCGACGCCGGGGACGACGAGCCCGGCCCGGGAAGCGAACGCGGTGCCGACGCCCCCGCCCACGCCACCTCGGCGGCACGCCTGCCCGCGGCCCGGGCGGGGGAGGAGAGCGACCGCGAGGCCGCCGCCGGTACGGAAGCCGCCCCGGACGCGGACGCGTCGGCGGAAGCCGCCACCGACACCGGCACCGGCAGCACCGCCACCGGCACAGGGGCCGACGCCGCCCCCAAGCCCCCTCGCAGCGGCGACGACTCGAAGACCACCACCCTCCGCGTCCCCGCCGCAGCCGTGCGGGCGGGGTCGGAAGGCGGGGGCGCCGCCGGTTCCGTCGCGGAGGAGCGGACGGAGCCGGAGGACGCGATCGTCGCCGGTTCCGTGCGTGACGCGCACCCCGAAGACGCGCGTCCGGCTGCCGCCGACGAGGTGGAGGACCGTTCCGCCGCCGCGCGCCCCGACGCGGCCCCGGACGACGAGAACCCGGACGACGCCGACGCCGAAAGCCGCACGGACGGTGAGCCGGAGGGCGACGGCGGGGCCGAGGCGGGGCCGGCGGTGGACCAGGCGACCGCCGTCTTCCGGGCTCCCCGGCCGCCCGCGGTGGATCAGCCCACCACCATGCTCAAGCTGGGCGGCGCCGCCTCCCCCAAGGCCACGGGGCCCATCGACCAGGCGGGCGCCAAGCCCGACGGCATCGACCAGGCCGAGGCCGACGCCGAGCCCGCCGGCAAGGCCGTCGCGGACCCCCCGCCCCCGTCCGAGCGCACCAGCAGGTTCGTCGCCCTGAAGCCCCTGGACGAGCACGCCCCGTCCAGGCCCCCGGCCGCCGCGCCCGACGGGCCCGCCGTCACCCCGGCGGAGGCGACGCGGGCCATCCCCCAGGTGGGCCCGGAGCGGACGACGCAGCAGCCGCTGCCGCCGAAGCCGCCGCTGGACCTGCTGGCCGAGCTGACGAACACCCCGCCGCCGCGCCAGACCCCCGTACGGACGTTCATCCGCCGCGTCAAGATCTGGACCCCGCTCGCCATCCTGCTGGTGATCGTGTTCGCGGTCGCACAGTCCCTGCGTCCGCTGCCCGCCGCCACTCTCGCCCTGACCGCGGACGAGTCGTACGCGTTCAAGGGAGGCAAGGTCGACCTGCCGTGGCCCACCGAGGGCCAGGGCTGGATGGACGTCAACGGCATCGGCACGATGGACAGCTTCGGCGAGCAGAAGCCGGTCGCCATCGGCTCCGTCGCCAAGGCGATGACCGCGTACGTCATCCTCAAGGATCACCCGATGAAGCCCGGCGAGAAGGGTGAGACGATCACCGTCGACGCCAAGGGGGAGACCGAGGGCGGTTACGACAAGGACGGTGAGTCCACGCTCAACACCGTCAAGGAGGGCGACAAGCTCTCCCAGTACGACGCGATCGCGGCCATCATGATTCCGTCCGCGAACAACATCGCGCGGCTGCTGGCCCGTTGGGACAGCAACGGTTCGGAGGAGGCGTTCGTCAAGAAGATGAACGCCGCCGCCAAGGACCTCGGGATGAAGAACACGACGTACACCGACCCGTCCGGTCTGAAGGAGACGACCGTCTCCACCGCCGAGGACCAGGTCAAGCTCGGCAACGCGCTGGTGAAGATGAAGGCCCTCACCGACATCACCAGGCTGCCCGTCTGGTACGACCCCTCGGGGCAGCGCTGGGACAACTACAACCGGCTCGTCCCGTACAACAACGCCATCGGCATCAAGACCGGCTCCACCACGGCCGCCGGCGGCAACCTGCTGTTCGCGGGCACGCAGGAGGTCGGCGGCGAGACGGCGATCGTCGTCGGCGCGATCCTCGGCCAGCACACCCCGCCGATCATCGACACGGTCAACGCCGTCAGCAAGACCGCGATGATCGCCGCCCAGGAGGCGCTGACCTCCGACACGATCCTGAAGAAGGGCGACGTCGTCGGACACGTCGACGACGGGCTCGGCGGCCGGACCCCGGTCGTCGTCACGAAGAACGTCTCGGCGGTCGGCTGGGCCGGCAAGACCGTCAAGCTCGAACTCGACGCGAGCGCCACCGTCCCGCACGAGGCGAAGCCGGGCACCGTGGTCGGCTCACTGATCGTCGGCAACGGCACCGGCGAGGGCGTGGAGGTACCGGTCGCCCTCCAGGAGACCCTCACCGAACCCGGCTTCCTCACCAAGCTGACCCGAGTGAGCTGACCCGCGCGGGCCGACCCGGGTGAGCCGCCCGGTGCGGGCCGGCCGCCCGTGACACGAGGCTGAGGCGCCCCTTCCGACCGTACGGACGGACAGGGGCGCTTCCGCGTGTCCGGGGCTTGCCTCTCAAGGCGGTTCGGTGCTTCTCACCGGCGATCGAGCGCCATGGCACGGGCACCCCGCCACCCGCACAGCTCCCGGCGAAGCCTCGCACCCCCTCCGGCTGTCCCCCCAAGGCCCCGCGCGTGCCCACCCCTGGACGCGCGCCCCTCACCCCTCCCCGCCGGGCGTCCCCTTCTCGTCCGCTTCCTTCTCGCACTCCAGGGCCGTCGTGCGGGACGGGCCGCCGTACTGGGAGCTGATGCGGATGTCGCCGGGTTCGTGCACCGTCAGGCGGGTGAACTCGGTGAGGTCGCCGTCGGACTCCCGGTCGGCGGTGAGGCAGCCGTTGTCGGCCCAGAGCCAGGGGGAGTAGGCGACGCGCACGGTGACCTCGCCGGCCCTCGGCATGCGGACGACGAGGTTCGCGCCGTCCGCGCTGACGACGGTGGCCGGCCTGTCGACCAGCGGGGTCGCGTTCTTCACCCGGTAGATCTTCCAGTTGGCGTCCTGCCAGACGGGCTGCAGATAGTCCGGCCCACTGGTCACCAGCGCGTGCTCCAGCTCGGCGGGCCCGTCCGGCTCGCCGTTGACGAGGACCACGAACCCGACCGCCCACTGCGAGAGCCACGCCTTGTACGCGGCCGACGTGAACGCGTTCTCCGGCACCTCGGTCCCGCCGTGCCCCTCGTAGAAGAGACGGCCGCGCTCGACGTCGGCCTGCCGGTTCCAGCCACGCGCCATGTTGATGTACGGGGCGAGGATGGCGGCCTCACGGTGGTCGCGGGCCGGCACCACCTCGACACGGGTCTTCCAGGCACCGAGCCGCTTCAGCTCCTTGACGACCCCGTCCGTCTTCACCGCCCACTCCGGCACCTTCGTGTTGGTGACGATGTCCGCGGTCGTCTTGCCGGTCAGCCAGGTCACCGAGAGCACCAGGGCCACCGCCCCGGCCACCGTCCGCCGCCGGGGCGTGAACCAGGGCAGCGGGAGCCGGGAGCCGTCCGTGCGCGCCTCGCCCCGGTACAGGCAGATCGCCAGGGCCGCCGCAGGGCCCGCGAGCTCCAGGAGCCGCTCGACGTTCGTGCCGATCGGCGTGGGGATCAGGTAACAGAGGACCACGCCGAGCGCGTAGATCGCGGCGCTCAGGCGCAGCACCCGCCAGGCGCTCGGCGCGACCAGCACGACCACCGCGCACAGCACGACCGGCGGCCATATCCGGCTGAAGGCCATCGGCTGCTCGCCCTCGAAGGGGAACAGCAGCGTGGTCACGGCCACGACGGTCACCGGCGGCAGGGTCAGCACCCCCGCCCGGCCCCACTCACGGCAGAGCAGATACGCGGCGCCGACCACGAGGAGGAACAGCCCGGAGACGGGGCTGCCCAGCGTGGAGAGCGTCGCGCACACCGCCGCCACCGACAGCTGCCGGGCGCCGCGCCCGCTCAGCACCGCCAGCAGGGCCCCCATCGCGAAGGCCGTGCCCAGTATGAACGTGGAGCGCCCCGACACCACCTGGCACCACAGCGAGAACGTCGCCGCCAGCGCGACAGGCACCGGCGCACGTACACCCGTACGAGTGACGACGGCACCGGCCAGCCAGGACGCCGAGAGCCCCGACACCAGCGTCACGGGCACCACCCCGCACGCCGCCATCAGGTACGGCGAGAGCACGCTGTAGTTCGCCGCGTGCAGGCCCCCGTACCAGAACAGGTTGACCGCGGAGTCCGGGTACATCTTGGCGAACTCCGCCCACGCCACCTGGGCCGCCAGGTCGCCGCCGCCGGTGGCGAAGACCGCCCACCACACGACGTACAGCGGAAGGGCGCACAGAGCGGCCGTGAGAGGCACCCGATGGCGTTCCCGCCACGGCTCGCGCGACGGTTCGTCGGCGCGCGAGACGGGTCGTCGTGGGGTCAGCTCGGCAAAGGCCACTGCGGCTCTTCCGTTCCGTTTCGGCTCGTGCGGGCGGGTGCGGTCTTCACCGACGTCGTCCCTGACGTTCTCCGTGTGTTGAGGTAGACGCTAACCACTCGCCGACAGTTGGCCGACAGGACGTGTGCGATCCGCTACGGCCGTAGGGAAACCCCTACGGCGGCCCGCGTCCCGGCCGCCTCGACATTCGACCACAGCGGCACCCGGCACCCCGCACCGGCGGGGCCGGGACCAGGGTCAGGATGCGACCGGGAACGCCACGTCGCACACCGGGTCCTCGGGACCCGCCGCCTCCCAGTCCGCGAAGTAGATCTCGCGGCACGGGCCGGTGATCTCCAGCCCCTGCCCGGCGATCCACCGCTCGACCGCCTCGAAGGCCGCCAGGATCTGCGGATGCGCCACCTGGGCCTTGCTGATCCGCGTGTACGCCAGCCGTCCCGCCGGCTCCACGCGCACCCGGGTCTCCCAGGACCGCCCGTGCTCGGCCGCCCACGCCCGCGCGGCGCTCTCGTCCGCCACCGGGACGCACGCCTCCGCGGGCCCGTCGCTCTCCATCGACACCTCGGAGTGGTAGACGACGAACGGCGCGCCCGTGCTTCCCCCGCACGCCGCCGCGCCCGCCTCCAGCCGCCCCAGCGCCGCCCCGATCCACGCCGGCAACTCGTCCGCGAGCGTGTGCCGCGACTGGGTCAGCAGCACCTGCTCGGCGCTGTCGACCGTCTCGACCGTGAACGTCCCGTCCATCCCGGATCCCCTTCCCGACAACCGTCCACGGAGGTAGGCGACCAGGGTCCGCTGCGACGCGAACCGCTCCTCGGCCCCGGCCCAGTACGTGTCGAGCCGCTCGGCGGCCCGCGTGCCGTCCCGCTCCACGGTGCCCACGATCTCGGCGATCCGTGCGAGAGGCATGTCGAGCTGGCGCAGCAGAGCCACCAGACGGGCACGCTCGGCCTGCTCGGCCCGGTAGTACCGGTAGCCGTTCACCTCGTCTACGTACGCCGGCGTGAGCAGCCCCAGCCGGTCGTACAGTCGCAGCGCCTTCGCCGACAGCCGCGCGCGGGCGGCGAAGGCGCCGATGGTGAGCAGGTCGTGCGGGTCGTCCACGTGCACTGGGTCGTCCTCCGTCACCGGGCGCCCTCCGCCCGGCGAGAGGGACGGTGCCCCTTGCCCCAGGGGCAAGGTCAAACGAAGGCCGTCAGCCGATGGCCTTCTCCACGGCGGCGACCAGCTCCGCGGACTCGGGCTCGGTCTGCGGCGAGAAACGGGCGACGACCGAGCCGTCGCGGCCGATCAGGAACTTCTCGAAGTTCCAGCGGATGTCACCGGTGTGGCCCTCGGCGTCCGCGTGGTCCACCAGACGCGTGTACAGCGTGTGCCGGCCCTCACCGTTCACCTCGACCTTCTCGGTCAGCGGGAAGGTCACGCCGTACGTCGCCGAACAGAACTCCGCGATCTCCTCCGCCGAGCCCGGCTCCTGCCCGAGGAACTGGTTGCACGGCACGCCGAGCACGGTGAAGCCCTGCGCGGCATAACGCGCCTGCAGCGCCTCCAGGCCCGTGTACTGGGGGGTGAGGCCGCACTTGGAGGCGACGTTCACGACGAGGACGGCCTGTCCGGCGTACTGCGCGAGGTCCGCGGAGCCGCCCTTCAGGGCGCCGATCTCGACGTCGAGGGGGGAGGGGGTGGCGTGGTCTGTAGTCATAAACGGATGCTATCTCCGGAAGGGCGTTCGCCCTCGCGAGGGTGCTGCGGCGCCCGCACCAGCACCTCGCCCTCCGCCGTGCGCGCGTACAGCACCGACCGGCCCGCCCGTCCGCGCCGGACCAGCCCCGCGTCCAGCAGCACCCGCAGATGACGGCCGACGGAGCCGAGCGCCTGCCCGGTCACCGCGCACAGCTGGGTGGTGCTCATGGGGGAGTCGAGGAGGACGAGGACCCGGGCGCGGGCACCACCGAGGAGCGCCCCGAGGGCGGCGGGCACGGCGATGGCGCCGCCGCCGCTCCGGCCGTTGTCGTCGCTCCGGCCGTCGTTGTCGCTTCGGCCGTCGTCGTCGGCGGCGAGGACGCCCGAGCACGGGTACACGACGGCGTACCGCTCACCCTCCTCCCACGCCACCCACCCCGTCCGCTGCGCCGTGACCGGTACGAAGACCAGCCGCGCCCCGGAGATCTCGCGCGGCGGGTACTCGTGCAGGTTGACCTGGAGCCGGCTCTCGCCGAGCCACCGCATCCCCGGCCGCATCGCGTCCAGCACGGCCGCCCAGCCGCCCTGCCCGAGCCGCGCGGTCCGCGCGAGCACGTCGGCCTCCAGCACCCGCCGGCGCCGCTCCCAGTACGGCCGTACGGTCTCCTCCCACACGTACGTCAGCAGGCCGGCGGCGCGGTCCGGCAGGTCGTCCCGGTGCAGGGCGGCGGGCAGCGGGCCGCGCAGGGAGAGGGTGAGGTGGGCGCGTGCGGCGGCGGGGTCGGCGTCCCGGACGCGGGCGATCTCGTCCGCGAAGGACTCGTCCTCGCGCGGCGTGGGTGTCAGGAAGTCGGCGATCCACTCCCTCCCGAGCCCGGCGCGGATCAGCAGCGCGCTGACCGGGTCCCGCCCCAACTCGCGTCGGTACGCCGGCAGATGGGACGCGAGCCAGGCCCGTTCCCCGGGATGCGCGGCGACCCCGGCGTGCAGCATCTTCAGACTCGCGAACGTCTCCGCGAGCGGGGAGACGACGAACCGGCTCCCGGCGAGGGTGTCGGCGTTGACCTGCCACCAGCCCACGCGGCGACCTCCCGGAGTGCGACGCGAGCCGACGTCCTCGACCCGGCGGACGCTTCGTGTGTCCGCGAAACATTACGGCCGATGGGCACGGGGCGACGAGTGTCCTGTCTCATGCCCAGCTACCAAGCCCTCTTCCGTACCCGGGAGTTCACCCCCCTCTTCTTCTCCTCCTCCCTCCAGGTCGCGGCCTCCACGATCGGCGGCCTCGCCCTCGCCACCTCCGTCTACTCGGCGACCGGCTCCCCGCTCCTGTCCGCCCTCAGCATGTTCGGCCCGTCCCTCGCGCAGGTGGTCGGCGCGACGACCCTGCTCTCGGCGGCCGACCGCCTGCCGCCGAGAGCGACGATGACGGGCCTGGCCGTGGTCTTCGCGGCGAGCACGGCCGCCCTCGCCCTGCCCGGCCTGCCCCTGTGGGCGGTCTTCGCGGTGATCGCGGCCCAGGGCCTGGTCGCCTCCCTCGGCGGCGGGGTCCGCTGGGGCCTGCTGAACGAGATCCTCCCGAAGGACGGCTATCTCCTCGGCCGTTCGGTGTTCAATATGCTCCACGGGGTCACCCAGATCGCCGGTTACGCGACCGGCGGCGCCCTGGTCGCGCTGCTGTCCCCTGCGGTCAGCCTCCTGGTCTCGGCCGCCCTCTACGCGACGGCGGCCCTGTGCACCGCCCTCGGCCTGACCTACCGCGCCCCGCGCGCCACCGGCCGCCCGTCCGTCGCCGAGACCTGGCGCACGAACGCCCGCCTGTGGTCCTCCGCCCCGCGCCGCCGCCTCTACCTGGGGCTGTGGATCCCCAACGGCCTGGTCGTCGGCTGCGAGTCCCTCTTCGTCGCGTACGCCCCCGACCGGGCGGGCCTCCTCTTCGCGTGCGCGGCGCTCGGCATGCTGGCGGGCGACGTGACGGTCGGCCGTCTGCTCCCGCCCCGGACCCGGGACCGCCTGGCCGGCCCGCTCCTCCTGCTCCTGGCCGCCCCCTACCTCCTCTTCGCCCTCCACCCCCCTGCCCCCGCCGCGGCGGCCTGCGCGGCCCTCGCCTCCGTCGGCTTCGGCGCGAGCCTGATCCAGCAGCGACACCTTCTGACCCTGACCCCGCCCGACCTCACCGGCCACGCCCTCGGCCTCCACTCGGCGGGCATGCTCACGATGCAGGGAGCGAGCGCGGCCCTCGCGGGCGCCACAGCCCAACTGACGTCCCCGGGCACGGCGATGACGACGATGGCGGCCGCGTCGGTGGCGGTGACGTCGGCGCTGTGGGGTGTGGGGCGGGGCGAGCGGACGGCGCTCGCGGCAGCGGCGCGCAGGTCGTGACGGACGGCTCGTCCCCAGCGGAGCGGCCCTGTCACGGCCAGGTGCGCCCGATGCGGTCGTGTCGCACGGCGTAGGCCGCCGGGCCTCCCCTCTCGACGGCCCGGTGGATCGTGTCACGGCAGGCGACGAGCCGTGCGACCGGCTCGGCGCTGCGAAGCCGCTGGTTGTCCAGGTGGAACAGCACTGCCTCGCGTTCCAGAACCGGGCGGATCTCCAGGTCCCGGGTCTTGATCCGCCCGTCCTTCGGCAGGGGGACCCAGGACCGGTCGAGGAATCGGAGGAGGACTCAGGCGACAAGGCGCACCACTGCCTGGCAGAGCGCGTGGCGGTTTCGCTACGGCCGCCGTCACTGTCGCCGACGACGACGTTGTGGAGCTTCCGCCTAGGACTGGTACCGCTGCTGCTGCGGCTGGCCCTGCGACTGACCGCCCAGCCCGCCGGGCCCGCCCGCGCTCTGCGCCTGCAGCTGCTCGGCCTGCTCGGCGCTCACCTTCTGCTCCGCGCCGCAGAACGTGCACTGGGTCTGGTACTTCGTGGAGAAGGGGAACAGCGGCACGAAGAACAGCGTGAACTTCGTGACCCGCTTCCTGAGCGTGTGCGCGGCGGGGTTTCCGCACTGCCCGCACACCAGCGTCAGTATCGCGAGCTGGTACAGGTATCCCTTGGTGCCGAAGATGACGAACATCTGATCCTTCCCGGGGCGCTCGTAGACGCGCCGCACGCACCGCAGTCACCGCACGCGCCGCACATACTGCCCTCCAGTGTGCATGTTCCTCACTCGGAGCCCGTCGGACCGGTCCCAGAAGCAACCCAGCCCCGCGGCGCCGGCGCCGGTGTCCTGTGCCGACGCGACTGGTCCCGGTAGGGGGCGCGTGCCCGCGCGGTCAGCGCCCGTCCTGCTCGTGACGTTCCACCCGTCGGGCCAGCCTGGCCCGGTACCGCTCGGGTGAGTGGGCGGCTTGGGAGCGGCGGACCATCTCCTCCGGGTCGAGGCTCTCGGCATACTCCCGGAGCGAGGGAATCCGGCGGAGGGCGGCGCGCTGCGCTTCGGCTTCCTCGACGGTCCTCAGGGGGGTGTGGACGTTGCGTTCATGGTTGCAACCCCAGTGCGTGAGGCGGACGTTGTCGCGGCTGTCCGTGCCGCCGGCCGCGACGGTGCGGATGTGGTCGATGCTCGGGGACCGGGGATCCGGGCGCCGCCGGGCCTGATCCACCGGATCGCCACAGAGGCCGCACACCCAGCCGTCCCGCGCACCGATCTCCGCCACGTCGTAGCGCTCGACGCGTCCGTTCGCCCGCATACGCTCACGCCGCCGCCGGTCCTGCGCGCGCTTGGCCTCGCTGCGCCGGGGCACAGGCGGCTCCGCGTCACTCACCGCTCACCGCCGCCTCCTTCGCCGGAATACGACGGGTCGGGCGCCCGCCACGCTCGCCGCTCCTCCATGCCCGTCAGCGCTCCGCACGGAGTGATCGATTCTGACCAGGAGACCCCTCCTGACCGTCACAGGACAACGCGGACCCGGGCGACGGCTCAGCACCCGGACCGATCACACTGAGGTACTGAAGGTACTAGTGAGCACGTTGCTGCTTGCTGCTCGTCGTCCGTCACGATGCCAGATCGTGTCCGGCGCGGTCCGACCTCCCTCGGTGTGCTCGTGTGAGCGGTGCAATACCCGCGCGTGAACCCTCCTGGCCGCTTCGGACAACAGGGGTGGAATGCACTTCACTCCGATCGCACGAAGAAGCGAGGGCCTTGTGGGGGATCCACCCACCGACGACGCGCTGGTCATCCAGGAATCCCTGGAGCGGCCGGAGATATTCGCCAGGCTTTACGACAGATATGCCGCCGAGATCCACCGGTATGTGATGCGCCGGCTGGGCGACAGTCACGCCGACGACATCACGGCGCAGACCTTCCTCATCGCCTTCCGCAACCGCGCCCGCTACGACGTCGCGCGCGCCAGTGCCCGGCCGTGGCTCTACGGCATCGCCGGCAACCTCATCGGCAGCCACCGTCGCTCCGAAGTGCGGGCGCTGCGGGCGCTGGCCCGTACCGGCGTCGACCCGGTGGCCGAGTCCTGGTCGGAACGGGCCGACGAGCGGGTGACGGCCGAGGCCTCGCAGCAGGCGCTGGCCGGGGCGATCGCGGCCCTGCCCGGGAAGGACCGGCATGTGCTGCTGCTGGTCGCCTGGGCGGACTTCACCTACCAGGAGTGTGCCGACGCCCTCGGGGTGCCGGTCGGGACGGTCCGCTCCCGACTGAGCCGAGCGCGGCGCAAGATGCGTACGGCGCTCGGCGCCGACCCCACCCTCGTAAGCGACCACAACGGGGCGGTAACCCATGGATGACATGACCAAGCTGCACGAGCTGCGCGCCGATGCGCCGACCCCGGACCGGGTGCGGCTGGTTTCCGGCCGTCAAAGGCTGCTGGGAGCAGCGCAGCAGGGCTCTGCCCGCAGGGCGCGGCTGGACTGGCGCGTGGCGGCTGCGGGGGTCGCCGCGACGGTGGTCACCATCGCGGTGATCGTGACCATGCTCGTCGGTGACGATGAACCCGAGCGCGGCGTTCAGCCTGCCGGCCCCGACCTGACGTCCGCGACGGCACTCCTGGAACAGGCGGCGGAAGTGGTCTCGCAGCAGCCGGATCTGCATCCGCGCGACGGCCAGTGGGTCTACCTGAAGACCGCGCAGTGCCAGAACGGAGCGTCGGACGCGGCGCCCGATGCCAAGCCCGAGGTGAGCGAGGAGTGGGTCCAGTACGACAGCCCCGTGAGGGAGGACGACAAGGACGGCGACACCGAGCCCTCGCAGCGGCGGCTGTACCGCCTGCTCGCCTCGCTGCCGGACGACCCCGCCGAGATCCGCAAGCAGGCGGCGGACATGTTCCCCATGGGCAAGGACACCGGACTGACGGGTGAGCAGGTCGAGACCTTCGCGCTGCTGGCGACCCTCGACGAGGCCTATCCCGTGCATCCGCAGGGAATGGCCAAGCTGTACCGGGCCCTGGCCGCGGACCCCGGGATCGAGGTGGTCCCGCACCTGGTGAAGGACCCCATGGGACATGGCGCCATCGCCATCTACCCGGACCTGGGCAGCAAAGCCGTTCAGCGCCGGGAGTACCTCCTCGACCCCGACACCTTCCAGTACCAGGGGAACCAGTCGGTCGCGGTGCGGGACTACGAGGAGAGGTATCAGGACGGCTCGTCGGCTGGGCGCTCGTACAAGAAGGGCGAGGTCACCTTCTGCGAGATGAAGATGACCCAGTCCCTCGTCGACCGGGACGGCGAGAAGCCCTGAACACTCGGACGGTCTGAGGGTGTAGCCAGAGTGCACATGTCGAAGGGGCAGGTCGCGGAAACATGCTCCGCGACCTGGGCCTTCGGCCGTCTGACCTGGTGCCCCCGGCAGGGTTCGAACCTGCGACAACCGCTTGAGGTGTGGGGTCGAATCTGGGTCGGGCGGTGCTTGGCTGTGCCGGGTGGTGCTCTTTTGCCTGATCAGCACCGCCCGGCATGACCGGCCATCCGGCCCCGGGCGGCTCCTGTTGCGCCGTCCGCTCACGCGTCGCTCACGCGTTCGGCGTCCGTGGGGCGTCCAAGGGGGCGTGCTGCCGCGTCTTCCTCCCAGCCTCACTAACATTGATGTTACTAACTGTGATGTTAGTATCTGTGAGGATTTCGGGTAACCGAGAAGGTGGCGACGTGGCAGATTTCGTGGGCAGGCGGCACGAGCTCGAGACGCTGGATCGCGAGCTGGGCAGGGTGACGGCCGGGGCCGGCGGGGAGCGGCCCGGGCGGTGCGTGATGCTCCGAGGTCGCCGCCGGGTGGGTAAGTCGCGGTTGGTGGAGCGGTTCGCTGAGAGGTCTGGTGCGCCGTTCCTCTTCTATGCCGCCACAGGGGCGTCGCCGGGGGCGGACCTGGAGCGGCTCAGCCAGGATGCGCAGTCGTCCAGCCTTCCGCTGGCGCATCTGTTGTCCGCGGCCCGCCCGGCGAGTTGGGATGCGGCCTTCGACGTACTGGCGGCGGCGCTGCCGCACGACCGGGCGAGCGTGGTGGTCATGGACGAGGTGCCCTATTTGATGGATGCGGAGGGCGCCTTCGAGGGCATGCTTCAGCGGGCCTGGGACCGAGTGCTGGAGAAGAAGCCGGTTCTGCTGGTTCTCATCGGTTCCGACCTGTCGATGATGGAGGCGCTGAACAGCTATGGACGCCCGTTCCACCAGCGCGGACGGGAGATGGTGCTGGGTCCGTTGAACCCGGCGGAGGTGGGCGACATGCTCGGCCTCGATCCCGCTTCGGCCTTCGACGCGGCCTTGATCACCGGTGGACTGCCTCTGATCTGTGCGGAGTGGACGCACGGCGCCGGGATGTGGGACTTCCTGCAGGAGGCGCTCAGCGATCCGGTCTCGGCCTTGCTGGTGTCGGCGGAACGCTCGCTTGCTGCGGAGTTCCCCCAGCAAGTGCAAGCCCGCACCGTCCTCTCCGCGATCGGCAGCGGTGAGCGGACGTTCTCAAATATTGCCCGCGCTGCCGGCGGGATCGGGGCGACCCCCCTCCAGCGGTCGCTGGGGATCCTCGCGGACAAGCGGGTGATCGCGGCGGAGCTTCCCGTGTCCACGCGGCCTTCGAAGGATCGTCGCTACCGGGTCGCGGATCCCTACCTCCGCTTCTGGCTGAAGCTCCTGGGCCCGGCTATGGAGGAGGTCGAGCGGGGCCGGGGTGACCTGACACTGCGGCGCATCCGCGAAAACTGGACCAGCTGGCGCGGCAGGGCCGTTGAACCCCTGGTCCGCGAGGCGCTGGCACGGCTGCTGCCCGATACGAACCTCCCCGCCGCCCCCGCCATCGGCGGCTACTGGACCCGTACCAACGATGTGGAGATCGACATCGTGGGAGCGGACCGCGCGCCGATCGCCAAGGACCTGTTGTTCGTCGGCTCGGTGAAGTGGCTGGAGAATTCCCCGTTCGACCGGCACGATCTCGCGGCGCTGCACCGGCATCGCGCCGCGCTCACGCCCGCTCCCGTACCTGTGATCGCTGTCTCGCGCAGCGGGATCGACTGCGCGGGGCTCGACGCTGCGTACGGCCCGGCGGACCTCCTCGCGGCGTGGTCCTCCTGAGCATGCTGGAATCCGTGTCGGCGCCAGGTGTCCATGGCCTGCTGCCTCAACTCGGGTCGGCCGAGCCTCCGGCCCACCGCGACGGTGAGGTCCTCCCGCGCACGCAAACGGCCCCGGACGAGGAGTCCGAGGCCGAGTAGGAGCCCTCCCCGGGGGATAAACCCCAGGTCAGGGCGATAATACGTTGTGCCCCCCGTAGGATTCGAACCTGCGACACCCGCTTGCGGAGTTTTCCTCGGGCGGGGCGGTGACCTGTGGAAACGCCAACATCGCGGTGCCTGGCCTGGGGAAAATGCCCCTCCGTGATTCTCACGTGTTCACGGGGGGTTCCCGGCCTCATGTGCGCTGTATCCGTTCTGCCGGGACCTCGCCCGACGGCGAGTCGACGGCAGTCCTGTAGCGCCGGGCCGGGTCCCGACCGCCGGCCCCAGCTCGTCGCCGACGGTGACGCAGTCGTCGCCGTATGCCGGGTGGCCGTGCTCCTGGACCGACGTGTGCCGTGTCAGTCACCGCATCACGGGCACCGAGGGCTGCGGCAGCGCGTCTCTAGACCGGGGCGAGCGGGTGCCTGAGCGGTGCTCCGGCCCGATGGAGGCTGGCGAGGGCCAGCCGGTAGGAGGCGATCAGCCCGGTCTCCGCGTAGTCCACGCCCAGCTCCTCGCAGTAACGCCTGACGATGGGCCGGGCTTTGCGCAGGTTGGGGCTGGGCATGCTGGGGAACAGGTGGTGCTCGATCTGGTGGTTCAGACCGCCCAGCGCGATGTCGGTGAACCAGCCGCCGCGCACGTTGCGTGAGGTGAGCACCTGGCGGCGGAGGAAGTCCGGCCGGTCCTCGCCCTTCAGGATGGGCATGCCTTTGTGGTTGGGCGCGAAGAGGGAGCCGAGGTAGACGCCGAACAGGCACTGGTGGACGGCGAGGAAGGCGATCGCCATACCGGGCGGCAGCAGCCAGAGCAGGGCGGTCAGGTAGACCGCGAAGTGCGCGAACAGCAGGACGCCGTCGAGCGCTCGGTGCCTGAGCGAGTGATTGGCCAGCGCCTTCACGCTCGACACGTGCAGGTTGAAGCCCTCCAGGGTCAGGAGCGGGAAGAACAGGAAGGCCTGCCAGCGGCCGATCAGGCGGGGGAGCCCCCTGGCGGCCCGCGCCTGATCCTGGGACCAGACCAGCAGGTCGGGGTCGAGGTCGGGGTCGAGGTCCTCGTGGTTGGGGTTGGCGTGGTGGCGGGTGTGTTTGTCCTGCCACCACCCGTAGCCCATCCCGATACCCGCACCGGCGATCCGTCCGGACACCTCGCTGGCCCGGCGTCGGCGGAACACCTGGCGGTGGGCCGCGTCATGGGCGAGCAGGGCGACCTGGCCGAAGACGACGGCGAGGAAGGCGGCGACGGTCAGGGTCCACCAGCTGTCACCGATGAGCGCGACGGCGAGCCACCCGCCGACGTAGAGCCCGGCGACCACCGTGACCCGCCGTGCGTAGTGACCGGGACGGCGGCCCATCAGCCCGGCGTCGGCGATCTTCCTCGACAGCCGGGCGAAGTCACTGCCGGGCGTCGCCGAGGGTGGGGGGCGGACTGTGGTGTTCGTGGTCATGTTGCTGAGACTCTCTCCGAGGAGGCAGATGGTCAGGCGCCGCCTCGGGAGTTGCTGAGACCGGCCCACAGGCAAGGGATGCGCTTCCGCCGTTGCGGATGCACATCGCGCGACCGCGGAGCAAGGACGACGTCTGCTTCGTCCGTCGGCGGGGAGCGCGGGCCCTTCGTCTGCGTGCGGGTTCCCTGCCGGGCAGGTTTCACACCGCGGCAGGACAGGCCGACGGAGCGGTCCGCGCACATTCAAGGAAGAACGGGGACGGTCGGTCCGTGAAGGCGGGTCGGCCTGGCTGATCACGGATGAAGGCGGGTGGGCCGACTGATCACTGAGGGGCACTCATCGCGGTGACCGGCGAGGTCCGTTGCCAGGCCGCGGTTTCCGTGACGAGGACGGCGACGGTGACAGGGCCCGGGGTGTCAGTGGTGGCTGCCTCGGCCACCGCCTCCCGGACGGCGCGGGCGACGTGCAAGGGATGGTGTCCGGGGCCGACCGCGAGGTGAACCTCGATGTGTCGGCCGGGTGGATCATCATGGTCCTCCACCCTGACCGGGCGGCTGCCCAGCACGGCGGTGAGGCGGGCGACGCCCGGCACACCCGCTGCCACGCCCCCCAGCTCCCCGGCGAGTCCCCGCATGGACCCTGTTCCGGTCACCGGGGGCGAGCTCCGCGCGGCCGCGGCTTCCGGCGTGGGCCCCGTGGCCGTCGCCGCGGTCCGGGACGTCACGGCTGCCTCCGGGACCTCACGGAGATCCGTCACGCGCATGTCGGCCGTCACCGTGGCCAGCCCGAGCCGCTCAGTGGCCGCGCCCAGCAGTGTGCTCCTCAATTCGTCGGCGGTCTCCGGCAGCGGCCGCACGAGGGATGCGGTGAAGGCGGCCTCGATGGTGAGCGGGCCTGGCGGTAGCGCGCTGGCCGGCGGACGGACGGCCGGCTCGGACACGGGTTGGAGCGGCGCCGACCCGATGCGCAGGGACTCCAGTCGGGCACCGGAGACCTCGGCGGCCGTGCGCCCGAGGACCTCGACGGCCGCTTGCTCGGTGATCCACGTCCCGTCGTCGGGCCCGCCGAGAGGGAGCAGCCGGCCCAGGCCCAGCCGGCTTCGTACGGCCTGCGTCCACTCCTCGGTCACTGGCCTCTCACCCTTCTTCTCCACGGTCGCGGTTCTCTTCCCGCGGCGCTCTGCCAGGAGTGTCCGCGAGAGCTCGAGGCAGGGGCCTCAGGCCACTCGTCGGACCACCCCGTCTCACGCTCAACAGTCGGGCAAAAGGTACTAAAAAGACTATAATCCAATTAATGGGTGATTCGTGGCCTCGCGAGGGAGGAACATCCCGATGACTGAGAACACCGGCGTCAGGCTCGGCGCTGCGCCCGGCTCCCGCGGGCGGACGACCATCGCCGATGTGGTGGTGGAGAAGATCGCCGGAATGGCGGCACGGGACGTACGCGGCGTCTATGCCCTGGGCAGCGGATTCGCCCGCTCGATGGGATCCGTGCGGGAGCGGATGCCCGGCGCCGGCAGCGGCAAATCCGCCACGCGCGGGGTCAGTGTCGAGGTCGGAGAGCTGCAGGCGGCCATCGATCTGGAGCTCGTCGTCGACTACGGCGTCTCCATCACGGACGTGGCCGCCGCGGTGCGGGAGCACGTGATCTCCGCCGTGGAGCGGATGGCGGGTCGGGACGTCGTGGAAGTCAACATCATGGTCAGCGATGTGAAACTGCCCGACGAGGAGGACGAAGGGGAGGAGCGGCAGCGGGTCCAGTAGCCGGGGCGGCAGCCCGTATGAGTGAAGGAGCGCGAAATGAGCAGGGCCGTGGTGGGCTTGATGGCCGGAATGGCGCTGGGTTTCGCCGCGTATTTCGGCAACTTCTGGGCTTTCCTGCTGGTGCTCGGGCTGGGCCTCGTCGGCCTCGTCATCGGGCGGCTGACGGAGGGTGATCTCGAACCGGGCGACTTCGTCCGCCGCCGGGACCGGCAGGATCGGTTCCGCGACGACCGGCAACAGGCTCGGGGAGACGGGCGGCGGTGAGCGGGGAAGCCGATGGGCGTCCGGGCCTCCCCCGCGCGGAGCGCGGGGCGACCGCCGTCACCGACCGGGTCGTCGCGAAGATCGCGGCGCGGGTGGCGCGCGAGGCGCTGAGCCGGTTCGCCGAGACGGCCGGCCACGTACCCCCCGGCCGCCTGACGCCACATGTGAGCACATCCGTACGGCGGGCGCCGGAACGGACCAGCGCCGGCGCAGGACGGGACGCCGAGTCCGCCGCCGGACGGCAGGCGCTGCTTGGCGAGGCACGGCTGCACATCACCGTCGAGCTCGGCTACCCGTCCGACATCGGGGCCCAGTGCGCCGCGGTGCGCCGGGAGGTCACCGAGCGGATCAGGGCATGGGCCGGCATGGAAGTGTCCGACCTCGCGGTATCGGTCGAGCAACTGCACTCGGCGCATACACGGCACACGGACCGGGAGAGGGTGAGATGAGCGCGCACACCTCGCGGCAGCCGACCGGTGACAGCGACCTCTCCTCCGGTCCGGGACAGGCGGCTCCGTCCGCCGACGGCACCCCGGAAGCGACCGAGGGCGCTACGAAGGTGATCGACGGATCAGACCGGTCGGCGCACCGCTTCTGGTCGTCGCGGCGGATTCCCGCGGCCCTGGCAGCCTTGCTGTCCGCCGCGGCCGTCGGATTTCTCCTGTACGACGTGGTCGCGGTGCGGGCAGGCCGGAATGCGATGCGGTGGCGGCGGCGGCTCGCCGAGGAACTGGCCACACGGCCCCTGGACGACGTCTGGATGATCGTCGGGGCCGCGGTGGCGATGGCCCTCGGCCTGTGGCTCTTCCTGCTGGCGGTGACGCCGGGACTGCGCAGGCTGCTGCCCATGCGTCCGCCCACCGGCATCCCGGGGACAGAAGACGTCCGAGCCGGGCTCGACCGCCGCGCGGCCGCTCTGGTGCTGCGCGACCGGGCCATGCAGGTGCCCGGTGTCCAGTCGGCACAGGTCGATGTCGGCCGCCGGAAGGTCAAAGCCCGGGCACGGGCACATTTCCGCGATCTTGAGGAGGTCCGCGCGGACCTGGACGCCGAGCTGGGCGAAGCCGTGACGTCCTTGGGCCTCACCCGGCAACCCACACTGGCCGTGCGCGTCCGGCGCCCCAAGAAGGGCTGAGGTGATCCTGATGCTCAAGACGGTGAACCGGGTGCTGCTCGGGCTTCTCGGCCTCGGACTGTTCGCCCTGGGGGGCGGGGTGCTGCTGGGCGCACTGGACCTCCAGCGCCACTGGGATTTCGACGTGCCGGACTGGTGGCCCTTCCGTGGGCCGGACGATGTGGTGCTGGGCGCCTGGGGGCGCACCCGGTGGCGGGAGGAGGGCTGGTGGTGGCCGACCGTGATCGCGCTGCTCGCCGTGTTGCTGGCCCTGCTGCTGTGGTGGCTCCTCGCGCAACGCAGACACCGCCTGGACCGTGTCCTCGTCGACAGCTCAGACGGCGCGCCGGCCCGACTCAACGGCCGCACACTGGAGGACGTGATCGAGGAAGAGGCACAAGCCCTGGACGGGGTCTCGCGGGCTCATGTCCGGCTGACGGGCCGACGTACCGCTCCGACCGCACGCGTACGGCTGCTGCTGGAGCCTCACGCGGACCCGGCGCGGACTCTGGGGCGACTGAGCCGGGAAACGCTCGCACACGCACGAGACTCGGCCGGCCTCGACCGCCTCCCGTCGAAGGTCCGACTCCGCGAAGTCCGCCACCGCGCCGAACGCGCCACCTAGCCAGGACCCCCTCGGCCAAGCCTCATGGAGGTATCGGCTGCGAGGCGCCCAGGACTCCTGGAACCCGGGCGAGCCCTGGGGTGGGCGCCGCCTCCACCTGGGTGGCGCCTCTTGCGCTCTTGCGCCGGAGCCGCCACGTACCCCTCCTCGGCCGACGCGACATCGAGCACAGGCACAGCGTGCCCTGCCGTGGCCGAGAGGACGCGCAGATCTCGCACAGTTCCTTCTCGGGAGGCATCCCGTCATGGTCCTCTTCCTGATCCTGCTCGTCGCCGGAATCGCTCTGGTCGCCATCGGCGCGGCCGTCGACGGCATGTTCTACCTGATGTCCATCGGCGTCCTGCTTCTGATCGTCGCCCTGCTCTACCTGGCGGCCCGCTCCATCCGGCGCTCCACCCGGCACCCGGCCCGCTGACCGGCTCCCGAAAGCCCCGGACCAGTCCGGGCCTGACAGAACAGCCAGGTTCCCGGCTACGCGGTCACATCCCGTCGCCTGGTGGTCGATCCGGCTGTCGGAGTGCCCCTCCGAAGGCGGCCCCGAACCGACATGGCGCCTGCTGCTCCGCCGACCACGGCCTACTTCGCTCGGAACTCCGCTTCCATGCGCTCGCTCCAGTCCGCATGTGCGAAGCCGGTGGCCATGAGCGCGTCACGGTAGTCGGCGTAGGCCACTTCGAGTAGCGCCAAGACCTGATCCACGTCTCCCGCAGCACTCAGGATGATCGCGGCCTGCACGCGATGCACCTCCCACTGAGGCCACGCGTTGCCCCAATCCTCCAGCAGGTCGATCACCGCCGTTGTCACCTGTGGACTGTCACCTGTGGACTGTCACCTGTGGACGATCACGTAATTCCCCCAGGCCGGCATCCCGTCGTTCCGGAGGGGTGTCCGTGGCCAGCGTGCCTGAAGGCGGCCCGAACTACCGCCCTGAGCGGAGGCCACGCGAATGCACATGACAGTTGCGAGCCAGCTTCGCGATCATTGGCCGATGAACACGAGACCGGACCTTCTCAGTCTGAGCATCGCGTGCCCTCCACCCGACGAGGGCGGCGTGGAGGTCCGCCCGATCGTCAATGGCCGGGATCTTCTGGCCGAGGTGGTCCCCAGTGGCGTGGGAGGTTCCCGGTACCTGGGAGTAGGCCCCAGGGATCTGCTGGGCCTGGACGGGCCGTTGCATGCCACGGCGACGCCCCACGAGGTTCGTCTCGCTTGGTCCGGGTGCGGCGTGGAAGAGTGCTGTGGCGCGCTGTACTTGACGGTCGCGCGTGACGGGGATCATGTTGTCTGGGCGGGTTGGCGCGACCTGGCCAATCAGGACTTCGACCTGCCGGAGCTTCGGTTCACCGCAGGTCAGTACGAGGCCGAGCTCGTGCGAGCCGGAGAGGACCGCAGTTGGGAGTGGCCGGCAGGAGCGGTTGCGCGGCTGCTCGAGGCGGGACTGAGGGGACGCGGGGACTGGCTCGTCAGGTGGGACTGCGAGTTGGAAGGCGTCTGGGCCTCCCGCAAGGAACCCGATCGAATCCACGTCGTCCTGAGGCATCCCCGTAACCGGGCCGATGCAGATCTGCCCTGGCTCCAGTTCGGGATGACCCTCCCCCTCTCCGCGGACGCCCCATCGGTCCAAGCCGAGCGCCTTGAAGCGCGGCTGACCGCGGGCGATCCCCGTGCCACCGCCGAGGTCTGGGGAGGTTCGCATGATGCCGAGCAACTGGGCTACCCATGGCCGCCCGTCGACCCGCTGTTCATGTGAACGGCAGGGAGAGGCGGGGGTGGGCCTTTTCCTGCCGTTGGGCATCCACTCGCAACCGCCATCCCCATGGGGAAGTGTGACCGTACGGGTGGGGAATTACGTGACGCTGATCATGTAGATCGTGGGAAAAGCATGACCGCTGACATCACCTTCGGGTCGGGGAAATCCTGCCCAACCCGCTCCGCAACCCGAGTGCTGACCCGGATGCGTTCCCCCATCGCGCCACCCTCCCTGCCTCTTCGGTGTGCCGGAGAGCCTTCCATGACCGTGATCGTCCCAATGGTCTGGCAACCACCCACGGGCCTGACTCACTCGCGGTGTCAGACCCTTGCCCTGGTGCGTCTCTGTCGGGGTGGCGGGATTTGAATCAACGAACTCTTCGTCCCGAAGCAACTTGGGGGCCCTCGGCCTTGCTCTGCTTCGGTTTTGACCTGGGACGACAATCCGTAAGCGTCCGTGCTCGTTTGTCGTTGTGTGTCGACGTTGTCACGCAGTCAGAGACGCACGTGCAGACGGACGATCAATCCCCGGGCTGCCGACGGGCGGCGGCCCGCATCCCGCCGCGTCGACCACCAAGTTGCTATCGACGGTCGTGAGCTGCCGCACCGTGAGGTTCGGGCCCGGCACAAGGTGGTCTTCAAAGCGTCTCCACTCGCATGACTGAGGGATTCCGTGGTGGAAACAGTCCTGCGGGCCGGGCGCTGCCGGCCCAGGCTCTGGCCGGCCGTCGGTCCCTCGACACTGTCCTGGCCCATCGGCGGGGCGGTTGTCAGTCGACTGAGGTCATGAAGTTCAGCATCCGGCGGTTGATCTCCTCCGCATGGTCAATCTGCGGCCCGTGGCCCGTGCTGGAGATGATCTCGGCTCGGGCACCGGGGATCAGACGCGGCACGCGCTCCACCTGCCGCTGCGGGTGCACGAGGAGGCTTCGCTTGCCGAGCACCAGATAGAGCGGAGTCCGGATGGTGGAAAGCTCCTCCTCGGACAGGGGAAGCGGCGCCGGGCGGCGTATGCGGTAGGCGCGAACCGCAGTTTGGATCATCGCGCGCAGTTCCGGCACGACGAGGACCGGCTGTTCGAGCCAGGCCGCCAGTCGCGGGCGGAGCACCTTGGGCGCGAAGGTCGCGAAGAGACTGGCGAAGATCCAGACGAAGAAGCGCAACCCCACCTTCTCCAGGCCGCCGGGGTCGAGCAAGGTGACCGAGGCGAGGCGACCGGGCCTGCGATGCGCCTGGTTCAGGGCAAGCCAGCCACCGTAGGAGGAGCCGACGAGGTGGACGCGGTCGAGTCCGAGCCCGGCGAGCGCCTCATCCAGCCACTGCGCCGCATGTTCGGGCTGGTGGATGGGTTCGCGCTGCACGCTGCGGCCGGGATCACCCGGAGTGTCGATCGCGTAGACCGGGCGGTCTGCGCTGAGGGCGGGGGTGTTCGGGTACCACATGGCGGAGCAGGAGCCCGCCCCGTGTACCAGGACGACGGGGGTGCAGTCTCGGGCGGTCTGGTTCACGGGGCCGTAGCGGTATACGTGCGTGGTGCCGAAGGACGTTTCCACGTCCTCTTCCTCGAGCAAGGGCGCCCCCAGTGCGTAGACCGCATCGCAGGCCGTGAAGTAGCGCTCCCGCCAGGCATCGCTCACATAACGGCCGATGTCGGCCCGAGTTCGGGCAGCGGTCTGGGGCATGGCCACCTCCAGCGTTTCGGTTTTGTGATACGAACGTATCACGAGGTTGGTACGGCTGTATCATCAAGGGCCACCCCGCGATAGCCGTAGCAGGAACCAGGAGCGGAGAGCAGGCCGATGCCCAAGCGCGTGGACCACGCAGAACGGCGCACCGAGATCGCCGAGGCCCTCGTCCGGGTCGCCGGCCGACGCGGGCTGCATGCCGTCGGGATGCGCGATGTGGCAGCGGAGGCGGGCGTATCGCTGCGGCTGGTGCAGTACTACTTCCAGACCAAGGAAAAATTGCTGCTCTTCGGGCTCGAGCTTCTGGCGGAGAGATTCGGGGAGCGGGTCTCCGCCCGTGTACGGGCCGCCGGGGACAGCCCAGGACCGCGTGCGATGGTTGAGGCGCTGCTGATGGCGGCGCTGCCGACAGACGACGAGAGCCGCACCTTCCACCACCTCTACACGTCATACGCAGTTCTGGCCGTGAACGACCCGGCGCTCGCAGCCCAGCCCTTCATCAAGAACCCCGACGCCGCCGAAGACGGCCTGACCGAACTCCTCCGACAGGCGCAAGAAGCGGCACTGCTTGAGCCCGGTGTGGACGCACGGTTGGAGGCAGCCGGCCTGCTTGCCATGTCTGCGGGACTCGGCACCAGCATCCTCGTCGGCCAGCGCAGCCCGGAGTCCGCGACCACAGTCGTGGGCCACCACCTGAACCGAATCTTCCGCACCGGTGACGGGTTCCGACATGAGTGACCGGAGCCCGGCAGCCGTGGAGCTGAAGACCGCCCGGCTGTTGCTGAGACGCCCGACCGCAGCCGATGTCGACGCGATCTTCGCCGTCCACCGCGATCCTGAGACGTGTGTCCACAACCCGTCCGATGCACTCGCCCGGCTTGAGGAAGCAGAGGCGCTCTACCAGCGTTGGGACGACCAGTGGCAGCAGTACGGATACGGGTACTGGGTTGTCCGGCACCACGGCTCCGCTCAGCAGCTCGGATTCTGCGGAATCAAGCCCATGGAACTGCACGGGGCCCCGGTCCTGAACCTCTTCTACCGTTTCGCGACCTCAGCCTGGGGCCAAGGCTTCGCCGGTGAAGCCGCGGCCGCAGTTGCCACCTGGGCATCCCATCACCTGCCCGACATCGCGCTGATCGCCCGCGTTCGCCCAGCCAACCTTGCTTCTCAGCGCGTCGCGATACGCGCCGGGCTCAACCGAGCACAGCATCTCGACACCGAGGGATACGACGGCTTCGACTGGATCTACATGGCCCAACCGGCGAACGGAGCTACACAACCAAACCTGACTGCCGGTGAGAACGGCTTGTGATCAGTGAACCTGGTCCCGAGTCTCCAAGGCGAGTCGGGCGGCGTCCTCGCCGGTTCCGTCATCTGTCGGGCGTGGCGCAACGACCGTAAGGCCGTACTGCCGCCACACGTCTTCGGGTCGCCCAACGGACGGCGGTCTACAACTGGTTGCTCCACGCGGGAGCGAAGCATTCCAAGGCCACCGAGTAGCGCTGACTGTGAGAAGCCGGACGTGGGTCCCTTCGACCCACTACCTTCCCCGGCTCCCATCCCGTCTGCTCGGCTCTGCCTGGGTCGACGGCAGACGGGATGGGAGCTCCCCGCGCACGCCACCACCACTCCGGCCGGCACCAGCGAAGGGCCGCGCCGCCGGCATCTACCTGCCCGGCGAGCACCAGGCCGCGCGACAACAGGGGCTGTTGCACTCGGGACAGGGCGGAGCATCGTCGGGCACGGGAGATCTATTCCGGGCGCGCCTGGATGGCTTGTGCCTGGACCGGCGCGATCGTCAGCCCGAGGCCCGGGCCCCGTCGGTTCTCGGCCGCTCCGGGCCGTAAGTGTTGCGGCCCGTGGGCGAGCAGCTCTGCCGAAGCCCGGCCTGGTTTGCGTACGACGACAACGGCGCCGTTCACCGTCGGTGAGACCGGTGACCGCCCGTGCCGGTGGGCGTTGCCGGATCAGCCTGTTCCGCGCCCGCGCTCGGCCTCGACACCTCCAACAGCTATTCGACCAGCCTGCGCACCCCCGGACCGTGTTCCGCATCAGATCGGCCCTCTTGTTGTCGAGCCTCGCAGCCTGAGCGGTGCGCGGCTGAGCGGCTGCCCTGTCCACCGAGTCCTCGTGCGGTCACCGCCCCGGTGACCTGTACGACGGCTGTGACGTGCCTCACCGGAACTCGCCCGCACCGTACGTCAGCTCAAGACGTGACCACAGATATGCGAACCCGGGTGCGAAACGGAGATCCGGACGCCTTCGCGGAACTCTTCGACGCGTGCGCCCGCGCGGTGTACAACCACGCCTTCCGGCTGACCGCCGACTGGTCGCTGGCCGAGGACGTGATGTCGACGACCTTCATGGAGGCGTGGCGGCGCCGGGCCTCGGTCGAGGCCGAAGGCGGCTCGCTGCGGCCGTGGCTGCTGGGCATCGCCACCAACGTCGCCCGCTCCCACCACCGCAGCAACCGCCGCTACCGCAACGCGGCGAGCGCCGCGGCCGCCGCGCACGCCGCCGAGGAACGGGTCGAGGACCACGCCGAGGAGACCGCCGGACGCCTGGACGACCGGCGCCGTATCAACGCCACGCTCGCCGCCCTCAGCCTGCTCAAGCGCCCCGAGCGTGAGGTCCTGACGCTGTGCCTGTGGGAGGGGCTGGAGTACGCCGAGGCGGCCCGCGCCCTGGGTATCCCGGTCGGCACCGTCCGCTCCCGCCTCTCCCGCGCCCGCGCCAAGCTGCGCAAGCTCGCCGACGCGCAACTGCTCGGAGAAAAAAGGGAACCCACGCGCACAGACCGGCAGATAACAGGTGATCGCGGATACGCGGTCCGGTCCGCACAGGAAGGAAACCGATGAACGCCAGCCCCTCCCACCGGCCCCACCCGGCCGAGTGGACGGAGACGCAGAGTCTGCTGCCCTCCGCCGAGCGGGATCTGCCGGCGGGCCGCCACCAGTTCCACAAGGAGCAGATGATGGCCCGGATCCACGAAGACCTCCGCACCCCCTCCCGTACGTCCGCCACCTCTCCGGTCGCGCCCGTGAAGCGCTCCAACCCGTTCCTGCGCCGTACGATCCTCCTGCCCGCCGCGGCCTTCGCCCTGGCCGGCGCGGTCGCGGGCGGCCTCGCCCTCACCGACGGCGGGGCCCACGGCGGCACGACCGCCCTGGCCACCGGCCCCGCACTGACCACCAGGATTGGCGTCGCCGACGCCAAGGGCGCCCCCCAGCTCCTCGAACGCATCTCCCTGGCCGCCGCCGACACCTCCGAGCCCACCCCGCGCAAGGGCCAGTACATCTACATCGCCTCGAAGGTGGCCGACACCTACATCGCGGTCGACGGCGACAACAGGAGCGAGGCGGTCAGCACCGAGCTGCACTCCCGCCAGGTCTGGAAATCCCTCGACGGCAGGGACGGCTGGCTGATCGAGGCCGGTGAGACCGGCGACGAGGGCATCACCCTGCAGAGCGACACCCCGGACAGCGGCGCCTACAACGCCCTGGCCGAGCTGCCGACCGACCCCGACGCGCTGCTGCAGCGGATCTACCGCGCTTCGGACGCCGTCCGGGACCCCGAAGTCCCCCGCGACCAGGCGGCCTTCGTCGCGATCGGCGATCTGCTGTCCGAGAGCTACCCGCCCGCCGAGGTCGGCGCCGCCCTCTACAAGGCCGCGGCCAAGATCCCCGGCGTCGTCGCGGTGAATGACGCGGTCGACGCCACGGGCAGGCACGGGATCGCGATCGCGCGGGAGAACCCCGTAGCCGGCGAGCGCACCGAGTGGATCTTCGACAAGAAGACGCTGCGGTTCCTCGGCGAGCGCATTGTGGTGGTCAAGGCCACGGCTGACAGTCCCCTCAAGGTCGGTACCGTCACGCACACCAGCGCGATCACCGAGCGCGCGGTCGTCGACGCCACCAAGCAGGTCCCCGGGCAGGCAAGCTGAATGCGCGACAGAACCACAAGCACCTCGCTTGCCGCCTTGCTGGTGGCGGGGCTACCCAACTTGATTGGGTGATGTCGGCGCCGTTCGCCTGACGGTGGTCGCTCAGCTCGGGTAGCTCTGGACCGTGAGATACGCGCAGGGCGGCGGGTTGACCGACGCTGGGAGGGCCGCGCGGGAGCGGATTCGGCTTCAGGCCGCTGAACGCTTCGAGCGCGGGGAGAAGAACCGGGAGATAGCTGCCGCGCTGCAAGTCAGCGAGCGGTCGGTAGAACGGTGGCGCCGCCAGTGGCGCGAGCGTGGCGAGGCTGGAGTCCTGTCGAAGGGCTCACCCGGGCGACCGAGGCTCAGCGAAAAGCAGGTCGCCAAGCTGGAGCGGGAGTTGGAGCGCGGCCCCCTGGTCCACGGCTGGGTCGATCAGCGGTGGACCCTGGCCCGGGTGAAGACGCTGTTCGGCCGGCTGTTCCATGTGAGCTACACAGTCGAGGGGACATGGCGGTTGCTGAAGCGGCACGGCTGGTCGTGGCAGCAACCGGCCCGCCGCGCGATCGAGCGTGATGACGATGCGGTGGACCTGTGGAAGAAGGAGGTATGGCCGCGGGTAAGAGCACCGCGGCGGCCTGCGGCGGATGGATCGTCTTCGAGGACGAGGCCGGTCAGTCGCTGATGCCGCCGCGAGCCAGGTCCTGGGGCCGTCGGGGCTGCACCTCGGTGGTCCGCGTGCGCGGCCGGGGCTCGGGCCGGGTATCGATGGCAGGCATGACCTGCTACAGGCCCGGCGGGCGGTCCCGGCTCTTCTACTCCGTCCGCGAGTACACCGGACGCAAGGACCAGCCCAAGGGTTTCGGCTGGCGCGACTTCCGCGACCTGCTGATCCGCGCCCGCATCCAGCTCGGTGGCCCGATCGTCCTGGTCTGGGACAACGTCCGAGCTCAGAGCTGCGGCATGCCGGCAGCGATCTCGAACCCGGAGGACTCGTCCCAAGGAACCGCCTCCCACAGGCTCACCACGGAGGCCCAAATGCGGTGCAGCAGAGCCCAGTCGGGGTTGTCCCCGCTGAGGGTGACGGTGGCTAGCAGGTCGCATCCCCAGATGCCCTGCTCGTCATTACGCGATGCAGTGATCACAGACTCTGCGATCTCTGCTACGCCCACGTGTACTTCCAGTGTCAGCAAGTCCGCGACTGGCCTGTCACTGTCGCTGGAACCAGTACCGAGCCTGAACGCGGCCACCGAATCCCCGAACGGCCCCAACCACTCGCCCACCAGACGGTCGCTGCTCTTCAGCAGGTAGTCCAGCAGGCGATCAAGCGCCTCGTCGCCTCTGTCTTCTCCAGAGCGGCAGAAGAAGCTGAGTTGGTAGGCCACGATTCCCCCGTCGTCCGCGCTTGACCAGAAGTGTTTGCACTGCGTCATCATGCACGCCGCACTTGTGATCGCGGTCGGCGGAGTCTTCACGAGTGGGTCAAGCGGGTCTGTCGAACGAGCGGTGTAACTGGGGGTGGTTGGAGTTACTGACGGGCTGCGGATAGGCGGCCGTCGAAGGTGATGTCGAAGGCGTTCAGTGCGGTCTTCCAGCGCATGGTCCAGCGGGCCTGCCCCTTGCCGGTGGGGTCGAGGGACATGATCGCCATGTAGACGCATTTCAGGGCGGCCTGCTCGTTGGGGAAGTGTCCGCGGGCCTTGACCGCCCGGCGGATACGGGTGTTCACCGACTCGATCGCGTTCGTCGTGCAGACGATGCGGCGGATCTCGGTGTCGAACCGCAGGAACGGGGTGAACTCCTCCCAGGCGTTCTCCCACAGTTTCACGATCGCCGGATACTTCCGGCCCCAGGCATCGGCGAACTCGGCGAACCGGTCCAGGGCGGCCTCTTCGGTGGGAGCGGTGTGAACGGGCTTGAGAAGCTTCATGGCGGAAGGAGTTCCGCAGCAGATGCACGACACAGGTCTGCACGATCGTCCGGGGCCAGACGGCCTCCACCGCTTCGGGCAGGCCCTTGAGCCCGTCGCAGACCAGCATGAGCACGTCGCCCACGCCGCGGTTCTTGATCTCCGTGAGGATGTGCAGCCAGTGCTTGGCGCCCTCGCCGCCGTCGCCGGCCCACAGCCCCAGGATCTCCCGTCGGCCCTCGGCGGTGATGGCCAGGGCGACATGGATGGGCCGGTTGGCAACCGCACCGTCACGGACTTGACGTGGATGGCGTCGATGAAGACGACCGGATAGACGGTGTCGAGCGGGCGGCCCTGCCATTCGGCCATGCCCTCGAGCACCTTGTCGGTGATGGTGGAGATGGTCTGGCGGGAGACCTCGGCTCCATAGACCTCGGCCAGGTGGGCCTGGACCTCGCCGGTGGTCAGGCCCTTCGCGGCGAGCGAGATGACCATCTCGGCGACGCCGGTCAGGCGCTTCTGCCGCTTCTTTGAGTCTTCAGCCCCTGGCACCTGTAGATATCAGGCTGCCAGGGGCTGATCGTGTGGGATAGAAACGGTCGCATGGACGTCGCAGTGCTTGAGCAGAAGCTGGACGAGATCTTCGATCACGCCGTCGTCCACCATGGGTACACCAGCTACATGCGCGACTACGAGGTCATCGTCTACGTGACGGCGGATCCCCGCACAGACGTCGAGCCGGCGTATCTGCGGTACCTCTTCCGGTACTGCGTTGAGGCCCGGTGTGAATCGTCCGTGCTGCCGGAGACCTGGCGTGTCTCTTTGGACGATCGCCTCATCGATCATGAGACGGGCGTCGACCTCGACGGATACGTGTGGGGTGCTCCTTGTACCCAGGCGCCGAGGTCCTCCCGGAGTCGGAAGCGACCCGTCGTTGGGCGCAAGCCGTGGGGATCGACTTCCATGAGGTTCGCATCGAGACCAACGCGCACCGCCTCACCCTGCTCTTTTCGGACCTGCAGGTCAGTGAGGTGACGGACGGGTACGCGTCCTCCATGAAGTAGCGGATATCCCTTCCGCCCCGACGAACTGCTGAATGGGCGTAGTGGCACGGCCTCGAACGCGACGAAGGGCCAGCCTGGGAGGAAACCCTCCTGAGCTGGCCCTTTTGCTGTGCCCCCGGCAGGATTCGAACCTGCGACACCCGCTTTAGGAGAGCGGTGCTCTATCCCCTGAGCTACGAAGGCAGGGGCTTGTAGAAAACCTTGGAGAAAATCCAGGGAGTGGATCTTCGGCGAGGAGTACAAGCCCACTGGTCAGGCATGGTGCGACCTGCTCCGCAGCCATACATGAGCAGACAGCGCCGCGCACCAACGACCGACCAGGGACAGCGTAGCGGATGCCTGCCAGGGAGAGGTGTCGGTATAAGGGGCAGGCGGGCGAGAAGCCAAGCGAGAGTGCCTCTGACCTGCTGATTCCATGGCTCTCGGTGGATGAGCTGGCGGACGATGAAGGGACAGGGGCGAGGGGGTTGGTCCGTTCCGCCCCCTGCATCAGGTTGTGGGGGTACTTGGCGCCGCTCCTGGGGGCCTGGCATGACTGGCTGCCCCTTGCTCGTGGTGGTAGCCCTCTCCTGTGATGGTTCTTCGTCGCATCCTGAAGGAGCTGGGCGGTGATCGAGAGGCTGCGCATACTCCGCGCTGATGCGCCGGGGCCGGGAGCCTGGGCTGCCCCGACGTTTCCGGACGGGGGCCAATAGGAACTCCCAGAACAGGAAACGCGGAGGCAGAAATGGTGTTACGCGATAAGTGCCCACGCGCGTACTGAGCTTGAGTTGAATGCGGAGACGCTCGGCGGCTGCGTGAGGAAGCGCCAGAAGCAGCATGAGTCGCCCGCCGGTATGGATCTTTCGGTAGTGAACGCGTCAGGCTGAAGGAACTCGAGCCCGCAACCGTGAGCTGGAGAACGCCTTCTCGAAGTAGCCCGCGGAGGGCGCCTGCGTCGTAGGGAAGCGTGGGGATCGGGATCGCCGATGGCGCGTCGTCGCCGCAGGTGCCGGCGCGATGTTCGTCGTACGCCGCACGAGGGCCGGGGTTCGGGTGTGGGGCGAGAGCGGTTCCGTACGGAACACGGAGAGGGGCCTGTGCCCGGAGGACCCGGAGGGGGCACAGGCCCCTCCTTCTTTTCAGGCGCCTGAACCTTGGCCTTCACGGTTCATGTGCGCCGGCTCGCGGTCTTGGTGAGCATCTTGACGTCCTCTTAGACGTCGTCTCATTTGGTGAGTCGGCGGTAGCAAATGAGGGTGCAGGCGATGGCGGTGAAGGCCAGGAAGTGTTCGGCCTTGCGCTCGTAGCGG
>NZ_JBHVDD010000053.1:0-64839 GCF_042802995.1 Streptomyces sp. NPDC057438 | reverse complement strand
AAACCCGGTTTCCATGGGGTGCCCCTTGGCCCTTTGGGCAAACCCGCCGGGGGAAAATTACATGGGGGGGGGGGGGGGTTGGGGGGCGGGTGGGGGGGGGCCGGGGCCGCCCGGGGGGGCCCGCCCCACTGCCACGTCGGTTGGAGGCCTCGGCGGGCTCCCGCACCGGATGGTCCGGGAGCCCGCCGTGAGCTGCCCTCGGCGGGGGGGGGACCGTCACGCCGGGGCCACGACCGAGGTGTCCGTGGCGGGCCGCGCCGTCGGATCGGGGGCGATCAGCCGGACCGTCGTGGAGGGGGGCCGGGGCGCGGCGACGAGATGCAGCCGCTCGATCTCCGCCGTCTCCTGCTGTTCCGCTCCCGCCGCTGCCCCGGCCGGCGCCGTCCGCACGGCGTCGCGGCAGGCGCAGGGTTCCTCGTCGAAGCCCGCGAACCGGTAGGCGACCTCCATCATGCGGTTGCGGTCGGTCCGCCGGAAGTCGGCCACGAGATGGACCCCGGCCGCGGCGGCCCGGTCCACGAGCCAGTTCAGGATGACCGATCCGGCGCCGAAGGACACCACGCGGCAGGAGGTGGCGAGCAGCTTCAGATGCCATACCGCCGGGTGCTTCTCCACCAGCGTGACGCCGACGGCCCCGTGCGGTCCGAACCGGTCGGTGAGGGTGGTGACCAGGACCTCGTGGCCGGGGTCCGCCGACAACTCGCGCAGCGTCCGGTCGGAGTAGTGCACTCCGGTGGCGTTCATCTGGCTGGTGCGCAGGGTGAGTTCCTCGACCCGGGTGAGCTCCTCCTCGGTGGCCCGCCCGATGCGCATGACCAGGTCGAGGGAGCGGAGGAACTCCTCGTCGGGTCCCTCGTAGGCGGACCGTTCGGTCTCCCTGCGGAAGCCGGCCTGGTACATCTCGCGCCGGCGCCGGGAGTCCACCGTGCTCACGGCGGGGCTGAACTCGGGCAGGCCGGTGAGGGCGACCGCCTCCTCGGCCGGGTAGCAGCGGACGTCCGGCAGGTGGTAGGCGACCTCGGCCCGCTCGGCGGGCTGGTCGTCGATGAAGGCGATGGTCCGGTGGGCGAAGTTCAGGCCCTCGGCGATCCGCCGGACCGCTTCGGACTTGGGTCCCCAGCCGATCTCGGGCAGGACGAAGTACTCGGCGACGCCCAGCTCCTCGAGGCGTGCCCACGCCAGGTCGTGGTCATTGCGGCTGCAGACGGACTGCAGGACGCCCCGCGAGTCGAGTTCGACGATCGCCGCCCGTATCGCGTCGGGCAGCCGTACCTCCGCGTCCTCCAGCAGAGTGCCCTGCCAGAGGGTGTTGTCCAGGTCCCAGACCAGGCACTTCACGAGGGCCGGCGCGTCGGCGCCGGTCTTGTCGCTCATGTCGGCTCCACACTTGTCAACGCGTGCTGGGCGAGCAGGAGTTCGCACATCTCGTTGCTGCCCTCGATGATCTCCATGAGTTTGGCGTCCCGGTAGGCGCGGGCCACCGGATGGCCGTCCTGGGCTCCCGCCGAGGCCATGACCTGTACGGCGGACGCGGCCCCGCGGGCCGCGTGGCCGGCGCTGACGTGCTTGGCGAGGATGGTGGCGACGACCATGTCGGGGGACCCGCTGTCCCAGCGGTGGCTGGCGTGTTCGCAGGCGCGGGAGGCGACCTGTTCCGCGACGAAGAGGTCGGCGAGGTGCTTGGCGACGAGCTGGTGGCGGGCCAGCGGCTGCCCGAACTGTTCGCGGGACGCGGCGTGCCGGGTCGTCGCGGCCAGGCAGGCACGCAGGATGCCGACGCATCCCCAGGCGACCGACATCCGCCCGTAGGCCAGGGCGGTGGTCACGAGCAGCGGCAGGGACAGGCCCTCGCCGCCCAGCACGCTGTCGGCGGGGAGCCGTACGGAGTCGAGGCGGACCTCGGCGTGTCCGGCGGCGCGGCAGCCCAGGGGGTCGGCCACCCGCCGTACGTCGACGCCCGGGGCCCGGGCGGGCACGACCACGGCGGCGGCGCCGTCGCCCATCCGTCCGAAGACGATGAGCAGGTCGGCGTAGTGGGCGGCCGTCATCCACACCTTGTGGCCGTCGACCACGACGGTGTCGCCGTCGACGGTGATCCGGGTGTCGATGCCCGACAGATCGCTGCCGGCCCGGCTCTCGCTGAAGCCGACGGCGGCCAGTTCGCCCGAGGTGAGGCGGGGCAGCAGTGCGCGGCGCTGTGCCTGGTCGCCGAGCCGTTCCACGGTCCAGGCGGCCATGCCCTGGGAGGTCATGACGCTGCGCAGGGAGCTGCACAGGCTGCCGACGTGGGCGGTGAACTCGCCGCCGGTGCGGCTGTCCCAGCCGAGGCCGCCGTACTCGGTGGGCACACCGGTGCACAACTGCCCGGCGGCGCCGAGCTTTCTCAGCAGTTCGGCGGGGAGCAGGCCCGAGCGGTCCCAGTCACCGGCCCGGTCACCGACGAGGCCGGTGACCGAGGCCGTCGCCTCGGCGAGGCGCTCACTCACCGCCGTCCCCGGCTGCCGCGCGCAGGCGGCGGACCAGTGCCGCCATGCCCGTGACGGTACGGAAGTTGTCCAGCCGCAGGTCGGCGCCCCGGATCGCGATGCCGTAGGACTTCTCCAGGTGGACGACGAGTTCCATGGCGAACAGGGACGAGAGCCCGCCGGCCGCGAAGAGGTCGGTGTCCTCCTCCCAGACGGTCTTGGTGCGTACGTGCAGGAAGTCGAGGAGTTCCTTCTCCACGGTGCCCTCGGATGGCATGGTCATGACTTTCATCCCTCGTATTCGTAGAAACCACGGCCGGACTTCCGGCCGATGTCGCCCGCCCGCACCTTCTCCAGCAGCAGGTCGCACGGACGGCAGCCGCTGTCACCGGTGCGCTCGTACAGCACGTTCAGCGAGTCGACGAGGTTGTCGATGCCGATGAGGTCCGCGGTGCGCAACGGACCTGTGGCGTGCCCCAGGCAGCCCTGCATGAGGGCGTCGACGTCCTCGGCGGTCGCGGTCCCCTCCTGCACCACCCGGGCCGCGTCGTTGATCATCGGGTGCAGCACCCGGCTGGTCACGAAGCCGGGGGCGTCCCGGACCACGACGGGCTGACGGCGCAGGGTGGTGAGCAGGGCCCGTACGGAGTCCATGGCGGCCTCGCCGGTGCGGGCGCCGCGGATGACCTCGACCGTGCGGATCAGGTAGGACGGGTTCATGAAATGCGTGCCGACGAGTTCCGCCGGACGCACGGCGGCCGAGGCCAGTTCGTCAATGGGAATGGACGACGTATTGGACACCAGGAGAGTACCAGGTGAAACAGCCGCGGAAACCTCCGCGATCACTTTCTCCTTGATTTCCGCTATTTCCGTGACGGCCTCGATGACCGCGGTCGATCCGGCCGCTTCGGACAACGATTCACCGATGACGAGCGGCCCGAGGGGAAGGTCGTCCGGGAGTGCGCCCATCAGCCGCGCGAGCCGCAGTTCGTGAGCGATGCGGGCCTCCGCCCCCGCACGTTTGGCCTGGTCGACGTCGATGAGTGTCACCGGCACACCGTGTCCGACCGCCAGCGTGGTGATGCCGACACCCATGACGCCGGCGCCGAGCACGGTGAGACGGGGCTTTTCACCCGAGGCATCGGAATCGTTTTCCAACATATCACTCCACTTTTCTTCGGCAGGTTCTTCAGGGTTTTTGGAGCACATTACGAAATGACCGAATCGAGCCATCCGGTGACGGCGTCGACCGTCGTTCGCAGGTGCTGTTCCATCATTGACCAGTGATTTCCCGGAACGTCCAGAACGGAATGCGCGGACGGCCATGACGCCCGCCAGTCGATGTCGCTGTCCGATGCCCGTTCCGCCAGGGGGCTCGATGCGCGGACCAGCAGCACGGGCGCCTCGACGGGGGGCGGCACCCAGTCGTCCAGGAGCTGGAAGTAGCGGCCCATGGCGGTCAGCCGGGTGCCGTCCATCGGGGCGGCGCGGTCCTCGCGCTCGAACATGCCGCTGACCAGTACGTCGTCGAACTGGGTCATCGCCTCGTCCCCGGACAGATAGGTGTCCAGCAGCACCACGGCGGCCGGGCCGGCCCCGAGCGCTTCCAGGCGGGCGGCGGCGGCGTGGGCGAGCGTGCCGCCCGACGAGGAGCCGAGCAGCACCTTCGGCCGGTCACCGAGGCGCCGCAGGAGGACCTCGGTCTGGAAGTCCAGCAGGGCGGACATGTCGGCGGGCAGCGGCTCGTCGGGGGCGAAGCCCGGCGCGTCCAGCGCGCTGACGCCGTAGCGGCCCTCGAAGGCGGACGCGAAGCGGCTGTACTGATGGGCTCCGCCGAGCGCCACCACCGAGGCGAAGCAGACCAGTTCGGGCGCGTCGTCGCGGACGTGCAGCCGCAGCAGCTCCGGACGCCGTCCGGGCGAGCTCGACAGTTCAGGGCCGGACCCGAAGTCGGGGCGGAGCCTCGCGGCCTGCTGGAGGATCTGGATGCCCTCGTGGATCCGGCCCACCTCGCACGCCTGCCGGAACAGGGCGCTGACCGCGTCGTGCGGCGGTTCACCGGCCGGTCGCCCGGCTCCGGGAGCGGTGGCGCGGGCCAGTTCCGCCCGCAGGTGCTCGGCCAGCCGGGAGGGGGTCCCGGAGTCGAGTACGGCGGTGGGGCGCAGCCGCAGGTCGAGCGCGGCGGCGAGGCGGTTGCGCAGCTCGACGGCGGTCAGCGAGTCGAACCCGCTCTCCAGGAAGGCGTCGCCCTCGGACAGCGCGTCCGGGTCGGTGTGGCCGAGCACCTCGGCCGCTTGGGTCCGCACCAGCCGCAGCAGGATCTCGCCCCGCTCGGCCTCCGGCACGGCGGCCAGCCGGGGCCGCAGCGACGCGTCGGCCTCCGGGCCACGCCGACGTACGGCGGGGGTCCGGACCAGCGATCGCAGCAGGTGGGGCACCGGGCCGCCGTGCCGGGCCCGCAGATCGAGGCCCACCGGGACGAGCACGGGGTCGTCGCCCGCCAGTGCGGCGTCGAGCAGGGCCAGACCCTCCTCGGTGGGCAGGGCGCGCACCCCGCTGCGCGCCATCCGCCGCAGGTCCGTGTCGCCGAGGCCGTCGGTGAGACCGGTGCGCTGCTCCCACAGACCCCAGGCCAGGGAGGTGCCGGGCAGCCCCGCCCGGTGGCGGGCGGCGGCCAGGGCGTCGGTGAAGGCGTTGGCGGCGGCATAGGCGGACTGGCCCGGACTGCCGAAGACACCGGCGGAGGAGGAGAACAGGACGAACGCGGTCAGATCCTGGTCCCTGGTCAGCTCGTGCAGGTTCCAGGCGCCGTCGGCCTTGGGACGCAGGACGGCCGACAGCCGCTCGGGGGTGAGGGCGGTCAACAGCCCGTCGTCCAGCACGCCGGCCGTGTGCACCACGGCGCGCAGCGGATGCTCCGGGGGGATCGCCGCGAGGCGGCCCGCGAGCGCCTCCCGGTCGGCCACGTCGCACGCCGCGACGGTGACCTCGGCTCCCGCCGCGCTCAGTTCCTCGGTGAGCGCGGCCATGCCCTCGGCGGCGGCGCCCCGGCGGCCGAGCAGCAGCAGATGCCGTACGCCATGGGTGGTGACCAGGTGACGGGCCACCAGTCCGCCCAGGGTGCCTCCGCCGCCGGTGACGAGGACGGTGCCCCCCGGGCCGAACCCGGCGGGCCGGCCGGCGGCGGGCGGGCGGACCAGGCGGGGCGCGTACAAGGTGCCGTCGCGCAGGGCCAGTTGGGGCTCGCCCTCGGCCAGGGCGGTGGCGAGGGCCGTTTCGAGGCCGTCGCCGCCGTCGGTGTCCAGCAGGACGAAGCGGCCGGGGTGCTCCAGCTGCGCGGTGCGCAGCAGCCCCCAGACGGCGGCACCCCCGAGATCCGCGGGGGCGCCGTCGAGGTCGACCGCGCCACGGGTGAGCAGCACCAGGGGGGTGTCGGTGAACCTCGGCTCCGCCAGCCAGCGCCGGAGCAGGTCCAGCACCACGCCCACGGCGGCGCGGGCCGCATCGGGGCCCGCGCCGCCGGCGGGCGGGCACAGGGCCAGCACGGCGTCGGAGGTGGTGGGCACGTCGGCGAGGTCCGGGCACGGCGCGGCCCGGAAGCCGGCCGGGAGCAGGCCACGCCCGGAGGTGCCGAGCGCGGCCCAGGTGCCGGTGGCCGGTCCGGTGCCGGGCAGCCGGGTCCAGTCGAGGCGGAACAGGGACCGCTCGGGTGCGGCGGGGGCACCCGCCGCCCGCAGGGTCAGCGCGCCGACGGTCACGACCGGGCGGCCGGTGCGGTCGGTGACCCGCACCGACACGGCGTCACCGCCCTGCGGGGCGGGGCTCAGCACCACCCGCAGGACCGGGTCGGCCGTGGGGGCGATCGTCACGTCGTGCCACGAGAAGGGCAGCGGCACGCCACTCGTGCGCGAGTCCGTGTCGCGGGCGGCGTCGGGGCGCAGGGCCACCGTCTGCAGCGCGGCGTCGAGCAGGGCCGGGTGGAGGGCGAAGCCGCTCTCGCGGGTCCCCGGTCCCGACGCGGGCAGAGCCACCTCGGCGTGGATCTCGTCGCCGGACCGCCAGGCGGCGCGCAGGCCCTGGAAGAGCGGGCCGTAGTGGACCCCGGCCGCCTCGAAGTCCGCGTACAGGCGGTCGAGGTCGAGGCGTTCGGCGCCGTCGCCCGGCGGCCACCGGCCGGGGTCACTCGGCGCGGAGGCGGGCGTCCCGGCCAGGGTGCCCCCCGCGTGGCGGACCCACGGTTCCGTGGTCTCCGGGTCGTCGGGGCGGGAGTACAGCGCCACGGCCCGGCGGCCCTCGGGACCGGGCGCGTCCACGGTCAGGCGGAGCCGTCGGGCCTCGTCGGCGGCGAGGACCAGGGGCGCGGCCAGGGTGAGTTCCTCGACCGTGGTACAGCCGACGTGGGCTGCGGCGTGCGCGGCCATCTCCACGAAGGCCACGCCGGGCAGCAGGATCCTGCCGGAGACCGCGTGGTCCGCCAGCCACGGATGGGTGCGCGGCGACAGGCGCCCCGTGAAGAGGACTCCGTCGCCGTCCGGCAGATCCACGGCGGCGCTCAGCAGCGGGTGGCCCGTCTCCGTCTGGCCCGCCGACTGGGGATCCCCGGCGCGCGCGGGCACGTCGAGCCAGTAGTGGGTGCGCTGGAAGGCGTACGTGGGCAGGTCGGTGAGGCGGGCCCCGGTGCCCTCGAACACGCGCCGCCAGTCGACGGCCACACCGTTCGCGTGCGCCTCGCCGAGCGCCAGCAGCATCCGGTGCGGGCCCCCCTCGTCGCGCCGCAGGGTGCCCAGCACCACGGCGTCGTCCGCGCCGGCGTCGGCCGCGGTGTCGCCGATGCCGTAGGTGAGCAGCGGGTGGGGGCTCACCTCGACGAAGGTGCGGTGCCCGGCGTCGAGGAGCAGGCGTATCGCGTCGTGGAAGCGGACGGTCTGGCGCAGGTTGCGGTACCAGTACGCGTGGGTGAGGTCGCCGGCACCGATCCAGTCGGCGTCCACCGTGGACACCAAGGGCACGGTCGGGGCCTTGGGGGCGAGCGAGGACAGGTCCTCGCGCAGCCGGTCCCGTACGGTGCTCACGTCGTCCGAGTGGGAGGCGTAGTCCACCGGGATGCGCCAGGCCATGACGCCCTCGGCGGAGAGTTCGTCGACGAGGGCGCCGACCTCGTCGCCGGGTCCGGCGACGACGAGCACGCGCGGCCCGTTGACGGCGGCGACCGTGACCTTGCCCGAGCGGCGTTCCAGGTACGGGGCCAGTTCGGCAGCGGAGAGCACGACGGTGGCCATGCCGCCGCCACCGGCGAGTCCGGCCAGCGCCCTGCTGCGCAGCGCGACCACGCGGGCCCCGTCCTCCAGGGTGAGAGCGCCCGCGACACAGGCGGCGGCGACCTCGCCCTGGCTGTGGCCGACGACGGCGGCGGGCTCGACGCCGTACGACCGCCACAGCGCGGCCAGGGACACCATCACGGAGAACAGCGCGGGCTGGAGGACGTCCACCCGGTCCAGCGACGGCGCGCCCGGCGCGCCGCGCAGGACGTCGGTGACCGACCAGTCGATGTGCGGGGCGAGTGCCTGTGCGCAGTCCGCCATCCGGGCCGCGAACGCGGGGGACTCGTCGAGCAGTTCGGCGGCCATGCCGGGCCACTGCGAGCCGAGGCCGGGGAAGACGAAGACGGCCTTGCGGCCTGGCTGGGCGCGGGCGGTGACGACCGCCGGGTCGGGCCGTCCGGCGGCCAGCGCGGCCAGGCCGGACAGCAGGGCGGGACGGTCGTCGCCGACGACGACGGCGCGGTCGGCGAACCGGGACCGGGCGGTGGCCAGCGTGAAGCCCACGTCCAGGGGGTGTGCCCCCGGGGTGTCGGTCAGGCGGGCGTGCAGGGCGGCGGCCTGTCCGCGCAGCGCCGCCTCGCCCTTCGCGGACAGCGCCCATGCCACGGGGCCGGGTGCCTCGTCACGTACCTCGTCCTCGGTGGGTACGTCGGCGGGTGCCGCCTCCAGGACGGTGTGGGCGTTGGTGCCGCTGGCGCCGAAGGAGGAGACGCCGGCGCGGCGGGGGTGGCCGGTCTCCGGCCAGGGGGTGGCCTCGGCGAGCAGGGCGATGTGGCCCTCGGTCCAGTCGACCTGCGGGGTGGGGCGGTCGAGGTGCAGGGTGCGGGGCAGCAGGCCGTGGCGCATCGCGAGCACCATCTTCATGACGCCGCCGACCCCGGCGGCGGCCTGGGTGTGCGTGAGGTTGGACTTGAGCGAGCCGAGCAGCAGCGGCCGGTCCGCCGGGCGGTCCCGGCCGTAGGTGGCCAGCAGCGCCTGCGCCTCGATGGGGTCGCCGAGGCGGGTCCCCGTGCCGTGGGCCTCCACCGCGTCGACCTCGGCCGGCGAGAGGCCCGCCGCCGCCAGGGCCTGCTGGATCACCCGTTGCTGGGAGGGGCCGTTGGGGGCGGTCATGCCGTTGCTGGCGCCGTCCTGGTTGACCGCCGAGCCCCGGACCAGCGCGAGCACGGGGTGGCCGTTGCGCCGGGCGTCCGAGAGCCGTTCGAGGAGCAGCACGCCGACGCCCTCGCCGAAGCCGGCGCCGTCGGCGGCCGCGGCGAACGACTTGCTGCGGCCGTCGGGCGCGAGGCCGCGCTGGCGGCTGAACCCGACGTACAGGCTCGGGGTGGACATCACCGTGACGCCGCCCGCCAGAGCGAGGGAGATCTCCCCCGCCCGCAGCGCCTGGCAGGCCAGGTGGAGGGCGACCAGCGACGACGAGCACGCGGTGTCGATCGTGACGGCCGGGCCCTCCAGGCCGAGGGTGTAGGCGATCCGGCCGGTGACGACGCTGGGCACGGTGCCGGTGCCGATGAACGCCTCGACGTCCTCCGGTATGCGGGCCAGCCGGGCGCCGTACTCGTTGTACATGACGCCCGCGTAGACGCCGGTGCGGCTGCCGCGCAGGGACAGCGGGTCGATGCCGCCGCGCTCGACGGCCTCCCAGCAGGTCTCCAGCAGGAGTCGCTGCTGGGGGTCCATGGCCAGGGCCTCACGGGGCGAGATCCCGAAGAAGCCGGCGTCGAAGCCGCAGGCGTCGTGCAGGAAGCCGCCCTCGCGCGTGTTGGACGTGCCGGGGGTGTCGGGGTCGGGGTCGTACAGCGCGGCGGCGTCCCAGCCCCGGTCGGCGGGGAACTCGCTGACGGCGTCCCGTTCTTCGACGAGCAGCCGCCACAGGTCCTCCGGGGTGCGGACCCCGCCCGGGAAGCGGCAGCTCATGGCGACGACGGCGACCGGTTCCCGGGACTCGTCGCGCAGCCGCGTGTTCTCGGCGCGCAGCCGCTCGTTCTCCAGCAGGGAGGCGCGCAGCGCCTCGACCACCTTGTCCGTGGACATCCCTCTCCTCACATCCCGTTCCGGGCCGGTACGCGGTCAGGCACTCTCGCTCCCCAGTGCCAGCCGTACGAGGCCGTCCACGTCCATCTCCTCGATGCCGGCCGTCCGTTCGGACGACTCCGGTGTGCCGCCGTCCCGGTCCGGTCCGGCCAGGCGCAGCAGTGCCTCCAGCAGGCCGGAGTCGCGCAGCCTGTCCAGCGGGATCGTGGACAGCGCGCGGGTGATCTCGTCGTCGGCCGGGGTCGGCGCCGCCGCTGCCTGCGGGGAGCCGGCCGGGGCGAGGCGGTCGGCGCAGTACCCGGCGACGGCCGCCGGGCTCGGGTAGTCGAACACCAGCGTGGCGGGGAGCCGCAGTCCGGTCGCCGCGTTGAGGCGGTTGCGCAGTTCCACCGCCGTCAGCGAGTCGAAGCCGAGCTGCCGGAAGGCGCGTTCGGGGTCGACGGCCGAGGCTCCGGCGTGCCCGAGCACGTCGGCGGCGTGCGCGCACACCAGGTCGGCGAGGACGGCGCGGGCGTCGTCGGCGGCCAGGCCCGCGAGCCGCCCGCGCAGGGCGTCCGCCCCGTCGACGGGGCCGCCGGTGGCCGCCGTGCGGCGGGCGGCGCCGCGTACCAGTGCGCGGAAGAGGGCGGGTACGGGGCCGGTGCCCGCCCTGGCGCGCAGCCGGGCCAGGTCGAGCCGGACCGGGACCAGGACGGCGTCGTCCCGTTCGAGCGCGGCGTCGAACAGGGCGAGGCCCTCGTCGGAGGTGAGTGCCCCCACGCCGCCCCGGGCCATGCGCCGAAGGTCGACCTCGTCGAGGGTGCCGGTCAGGGCGGAGCGCTCGGCCCACATGCCCCAGGCGATCGACTGGCCGGGCAGGCCCCGGGCGCGACGGTGCTGGGCGAGCGCGTCCAGGAAGGCGTTGGCCGCCGCGTAGTTGCCCTGCCCGGAGCTGCCGACGGTGCCGGAGGCGGACGAGAAGAGCACGAACGCGGCCAGCGGCAGGTCGCGGGTCAGCTCGTGCAGGTGGAGCGCGGCGTCCGCCTTGGGGCGCAGGACGCGGTCCAGGCGCTCGGCGGTGAGCGAGCCGATGACCCCGTCGTCGAGGACGCCGGCCGAGTGGACCACGGCGGTGAGCGGGTGGGTGTCGGGGACGCCCGCGAGGAGTCCGGCCAGGGCGTCCCGGTCGGCCGTGTCGCAGGCGGCGGTCTCCACCCGGGCGCCCAGGGCGGTGAGTTCGTCGACCAGGGCGGTCGCCTCGGGGGTGTCGGCGCCGCGCCGCCCGGTCAGCAGCAGGTGGCGTGCCCCGTGCTCGGTGACCAGGTGACGGGCGACCAGGCCGCCGAGGACGCCGAAGGCGCCCGTGACGAGCACCGTGCCCTCGGGGTCCCAGGGCTTGCCGGTCGCGGCCTCGGCATCCGGCGGCGGGGTCCTGGTCAGGCGGGGTGCGAGGGTCCGTCCGTCGCGTACCGCGAGCTGGGGTTCCGTGGCGGACAGCGCGGCGGGCAGGGCCTTCAGGGCCTCGGCCGGGTCGTCCGCGTCGACGAGGACGAACCGGTCGGGGTGTTCGGACTGCGCGGAGCGCACCAGCCCCCACACGGCGGCGGCGGCCAGGTCGCCGATGTCCTCGCCGCGTGCGGTGGCGACACCGCCCCGGGTGACGAGGACCAGACGGGTGTCGGCCCAGCGGTCGTCGGCGAGCCAGGTCTGCAGCAGCCGCAGGGTGCCAGCGAGCGCGGTACGGGCCGCGTCCGCGCTGTTCCCGCCGCGCGGGCAGAGCGTGACGACCACGTCGGGCACGGGGGCGCCCCCGTCCACGGCGGCGGTGAGCGCGTCGAGGTCCTCGTGGGTCTCGGGCAGCAGTCGCTCGGTGCCGAGGGCGGCCCACCGGCCGACGGGCGGCTCGGCGGTGGCGGGCAGGGCGGTCCAGTCGAGCGTGAACAGCGCGTCGCGTCCCTGCGCCGCGGCGCCGCGCAGGGCGTCGACGGCGATGGGCCGGATGGCGAGCGCCGCGACGTCGGCGACCGGGCGGCCGGCCGGGTCGGCGGCGGCCAGCGCCACCGAGCCGGTGTCGTCGTAGCTCAGTCGCACGCGCAGTTCGGTCGCGCCGGAGGCGTGCAGGCGGACGCCTTCCCAGGAGAAGGGCAGCCGGGCGGTGCCGGGCGCGTCGTTCTGGTCGGCACCGTCCGGGGCGGCCAGCCACAGACCGTGCAGGGCCGCGTCCAGCAGCGCGGGGTGCAGACCGAAGCCGGCGGCCCCGGTGTGCAGGTCCTCCGGCAGCCGGACCTCCACGTAGACGTCCTGGCCGAGGCGCCAGGCGGCGCGCAGGCCGTGGAAGGCGGGGCCGTATCCGTAGCCGGCGTCCGCGAACCGCTCGTAGAGGCCGTCGACGGACACGGGTTCCGCCCCGGCCGGCGGCCAGGCCGCGCCGTACGGGTGGGCCGTACGGTCGGCGGACTCGGCGGGGGCGAGGACACCGGTGGCGTGCCCGGTCCACGGAGTGCCGCCGTCCTCCGCCCGGGAGAACACACCGAGGGTGCGCCGCCCGGAGTCGTCGGGCGCGCCGACCCGCACCTGGATCCGGACGGCGGCGTCCCGGTCGAACACCAGCGGTGCCTGGAGCGTCAGTTCCTCGACCCGGGGGCAGTCCGCCTCGTCGCCGGCGCGTACGGCCAGTTCGACGAAGCCGGTGCCGGGCAGCAGGACCACGCCGGAGACCGCGTGGTCCGCGAGCCAGGGGTGGGTCCGTGTCGACAGGCTGCCGGTGAGCACGAGGTCCCCGGTGTCGGCGACCTCGACGGCCGTGCCGAGCAGCGGGTGACCGGTGGCACCGGGCCCGCGGGGTGTCGTCGCGGGCGGCTGGATCCAGTAGCGGCGCCGCTGGAAGGCGTACGTCGGCAGCTCGGCGGCCGTGGTCCCGCCGGGGAACGCGGAGGTCCAGTCGACCGCACCGCCGCGCACCCACAGTTCGGCCGCCGACAGCAGCACGCGCCGCAGTCCGCCCTCGTCGCGGCGGAGCGTGCCGAGGACGACGGCCTCGCGTCCGGCGCTCTCGGCGGTCTCCTCGATGGCCATGGTGAGCACGGGGTGCGGGCTGACCTCGACGAAGGACGTGAACCCCTCGGCGGCCAGGACACGGACGGCGGGGTCGAAGCCGACGGTCTGCCGCAGATTGCGGTACCAGTAACCGGCGTGCATGCCGGTGGTGTCGAGCCAGCCGCCGTCCACCGTGGAGTACAGCGGGACCTCGCTCGGCAGCGGCTTGATGCCCGCCAGGGCGTCCATCAGCACGCCGTGGATCTCCTCGACGTGCTCGGAGTGCGAGGCGTAGTCGACGTCGATGCGCCGGGCCCGTACGCCCTGGGCCTCGCACCGGGCGAGCAGGGCCGCCAGGGCCTCCGCGTCGCCCGCGACCACGGTGGTGGCGGGGCCGTTCAGCGCGGCGACCGACAGGGCGCCGGCCCAGGGGGCGAGGGCGGCCTCGACCTCGTCGGCGGGGAGTGCCAGCGAGGCCATGCCGCCGCGTCCGGCCAGCGCGTCGAGCGTCTTGCTGCGCAGGGCGACCACCTGGGCGGCGTCCTCCAGGGACAGCGCGCCCGCCACGACGGCGGCGGCGATCTCGCCCTGGGAGTGTCCGACGACGGCGTCCGGTACGACACCGGACGACCGCCAGACCTCGGCCAGCGACACCATCACCGCGAACAGCGCGGGCTGGACGACGTCCACCCGGTCCCAGGCGCTGCCCGAGCGCACGGCGTCGAGCAGCGACCAGTCGACGAAGGGAGCCAGTGCCCGTTCGCACTCCTCCATCCGGGCCGCGAACACCGGCGACTCGTCCAGCAACTCCCTTGCCATACCGGCCCATTGAGAACCCTGGCCGGGAAAGACGAAGACCGTGCGGCCGACGGTGCCGGCGACGCCGCGGACCAGGTCGGGGGCGGTGCCGTCGTCGGTGAGCGCGGTCAGAGCGGCGGGGAGCCTGGCGCTGTCGCCGACGAGGACGGCGCGGTGTTCGAAGGCGGTGCGGGCGGCCAGGGCCCGGCCGATGTCGGCGGGCGTGTCGTCCGGTGCCTCGGCCAGACGGGTGGTCAGGCGGGCGGCCTGGCCGTGCAGGGCGTCCGGGGACTTCGCGGACAGCGGCCAGGCGACGGGCCGGGCCGGTGCCTGCTCGGGTGTCTGCCGCGGTGCCTCCTGCGGGGCCTCTTCGAGGATCGCGTGCACGTTGGTGCCGCTCATGCCGAACGCGGAGATCCCGGCGCGGCGCGGGCGGCCCGTCGCCGGCCACGGGGTCGCGTCGGTGACCACGTCCACGGCACCGGCCGCCCAGTCGACCTGGGTCGAGGGCCGGTCGACGTGCAGGGTGCGCGGCACCTGCCCGTGCCGGAGCGCCAGCACGGTCTTGATCACACCGGCGACGCCCGCGGCTGCCTGGGTGTGGCCGATGTTGGACTTCAGGGAGCCGATCAGCAGGGGGCGCCCGTCGGAACGTTCCCGGCCGTACGTGGCGAGCAGGGCCTGGGCCTCGATGGGATCGCCGAGCCGGGTGCCGGTGCCGTGGGTCTCGACGACGTCGATGTCGGCCGCCGAGAGCCGGGCGTTGGCGAGGGCGGCCCGGATCACCCGCTGCTGGGAGGGGCCGTTGGGGGCCGTCAGGCCGTTGCTGGCGCCGTCCTGGTTGACGGCGCTGCCGCGCAGGACGGCCAGCACGGGGTGCCCGTTGCGCCGTGCCTCGGAGAGCCGTTCGAGGAGGATCACGCCGACGCCCTCGGCCATGCCCATGCCGTCGGCGGCGTCGGAGAACGCCTTGCAGCGGCCGTCGGCGGCGAGGCCGCGCTGGCGGGCGAAGCTGATGATGGCACCCGGGCTGGACATCACCGCGACGCCGCCGGCCAGGGCGAGCGAGCAGTCCCCGGCGCGCAGCGCCTGGGCGGCCAGGTGCACCGCGACGAGGGAGGCGGAGCAGGCGGTGTCGACGGTGACCGCGGGGCCCTCCAGGCCGAGGGTGTAGGAGATCCGGCCGGAGATCACGCTGGCGGCGCTGCCGGTGAGGAGGTGGCCCTCGTTCTCCTGGGTCTGGGCCACGGAGGCGCCGTAGTCCTGGTAGTTGACGCCGGTGAAGACGCCGGTGTCGGTGCCGCGCAGGCGGTCCGGGTCGAGACCGGCGCGTTCGAAGGTCTCCCAGGAGGTCTCCAGGAGCAGTCGCTGCTGCGGGTCCATGGCGACCGCCTCGCGCGGCGAGATGCCGAAGAAGTCGGCGTCGAAGTCACCGGCGTCGTAGAGGAATCCGCCGTGCCGCACATAACTGGTGCCGGGCTGGTCCGGGTCCGGGTCGAACATGGACTCCAGCGGCCAGCCGCGGTCGGTCGGGAACTCCGAGACGACGTCGCCGCCCTCCTCCAGCAGCCGCCACAGCTGTTCGGGGGTGTGCACCCCGCCGGGGAAACGGCAGCTCATCGCGACGATCGCGATCGGCTCGTCGGCCGCCCCGGTGCCGGCGGGCGCGGGCTCCCGGGTGGCGGGCGTCCGGTGCTCGCCGAGCACCTCGGCGCGGATGTGCTCGGCGAGCACGGCCGCGGACGGGTAGTCGAAGACGAGGGTGGCGGGCAGGGGGAGGCCGGTGGCGGTGCGGAGCCGGTTGCGCAGTTCGACGGCGGTCAGCGAGTCGAAGCCGAGTTCCTGGAACGCCCTGCCCGGCCGCAGCTCCTCCGGGGATGCGTGGCCGAGGACGGCCGCGGCGTGGGTGCGGACGAGGTCCAGGGTGACGCGGCGCTGCTCGGCCCCGGCCAGCCCGGCCAGGCGCTCGCGCAGCACGTCGGCGGCCGGTGTGGCGGCGCTCGCGCCGGGCGTCGCGGCCTCCTCCAGCTGGCGCCTGGCCTCCGGTACGCCGATGAGCAGACGGCTGGGGCGTACGGAGCCGAAGACCGCGGCGAACTGTTCCCAGTCGACGTCGGCGAGGGCGATGACCGTCTCGTCGTCGTCGAGTGCCTGCTGGAGTCCGGCGAGCGCGAGGTCGGGCTCGATGAGTGGCAGGCCCTGCTTCTGCACCCGGTAGAAGTCGGCCTCGTCGACGGTCTCGCGGACGGCCCACGGGTTGGCGGCCGACCAGACGCCCCAGTCGACGGTGGTGGCGCTCAGGCCCCGGGCCCTGCGGTGTTCGGCGAGGGCGTCGAGGTAGGCGTTGCCGGCGGTGTAGGCGGCGTGGTTGCTGCTGCCCCAGACCCCTGCGACGGAGGAGAACAGCACGAACGCGTCGAGTTCGCGGTCGAGCAGTTCGTCCAGGTGCCGGGCCCCCTCCGCCTTGGCGGCGACGACCTCGGCGAAGGCGTCGAGCGGGGTGTCGTCGAGGGAGGCCAGCTGGATGTAGGCGGCGGCGTGGAACACGGCGGTGACGGGGTTGCCCTTTTCCTCCAGCCCGGTCAGCAGCCGGGCGACCTGGGCGCGGTCGGCGACGTCGCAGGCGGGCAGGGACAGCCGGGTGCCCAGTTCGGCGAGTTCGGCCCGTAGTTCGTCGGCTCCGGGTACGTCGGCGCCGCGCCGCCCGGGAAGCACGAGGTGCTCGGCGCCGCCGCGGGCGAGCCAGCGCGCGACGTGGGGGCCGAGGGCGCCCGTGCCACCGGTGACGAGGACGGTGCCCCGGGGCTTCCACGCGGGCCGGGTGCCGGGCGGGCGGGGGGCGCGGACCAGACGTCGGCCGAGCAGTCCGGCGGAGCGGACGGCGAGCTGGTCCTCACCGGTGGCACCCGCGAGGACCGCGCGGAGCCGGTCACGGGACAGGGAGTTGAGGGTCGGCGGCAGGTCGACCAGACCGCCCCAGCGGGTGGGGTGCTCCAGGGCGGCGACCATGCCGGTGCCCCAGACCAGTGCCTGGTCGGGTGCGGTGAGGGGGTCGCTGTCTCCGGTCGAGACGGCGCCATGGGTGGCGCACCACAGCGGGGCTTCGACGCCGAGGTCGCCGAGCGCCTGGACGAGGACGAGGGTGAGGGCCGAACCGGCGGAGACGGCGGGGTGGTCGGGGTGCGGCCGGCCTGCGATCGCCAGCAGCGACAGGATGCCGTGCGGGGTGCGGCCGTCCAGGGCGGTGGTGATCCGCTCCCCCAGGGTGGCGCGGTCGGCGTCCGCGTCGGGGAGCCGCACGGTCGCCACGTCGGCCCCGGCTTCGGTGAGGGCCGTCACGGCGTCCCGTGCGAGCGGGGCGCCCGGCTCGTCGTCGTGTCCCTCGGGCAGGACCACGAGCCAGGTGCCGGACAAGGGCGCGGCGGGCGGGTCGGGGACCGGCTGCCAGTCGACGCGGTAGCGCCAGGTGTCGACGGCGGCGCCCTCGCGCTGCCTGCGGCGCCAGGCGTTCAGGGCGGGCAGCACCGTGCCGAGCGTCTCGGCGTCCACCGCCAGGTCTCCGGCGGCCTCGGCGGCGTCGCCGCGCTCGACGATCCGCCAGAACGCGGAATCGACCGCGTCGGCCGCGCCCGACGCGCCCACCGCGCCCACCGCGTCGGTGGTGCCCGACGGGCCGGCCGGCCCGTCGGACCGGAGCCAGTAGCGCCGGTGCTCGAAGGGGTAGGTGGGAAGGTCGGTGCGGCGGGCGCCGGTGCCTTCGAAGAGGACCGGCCACAGCACCGGGACGCCGCGCACCCACAGTTCGGCGGCCGAGGTGAGCGCCCGGGCGAGGCCGCCCTCGTCACGGCGGAGCGTGCCGGTCACCACGGTCCGCGGGGCCTCGGCGGATTCGACGGACCCTGCGGCCGTGGCGGACTCGACGGTCTCCTGCACGGACGTGGTGAGCACCGGGTGCGGCGAGACCTCGACGAAGACCTGGTGACGCTGATCGGCGAGGGCGCGCACGGCGGCGTCGAACTCGACGGTCTCGCGCAGGTTCCGGTACCAGTACCCGGCGTCCATCTCCGTCGTGTCGAGCCAGTCGCCGGTGAGGGTGGAGTAGAGGGGCACCCGGCCCGCCACGGGCGCGATGCCGTCCAGTGCGCCGAGCACCTCCTCACGGATGCGCTCGACGTGCGCGGAGTGGGAGGCGTAGTCCACCGCGATCGTGCGGGTGCGTACGCCGTCCTCCTCGCAGGCGGCGATCAGCTCGGACAGGGCCTCCGGGTCGCCGGAGACGACGACGGCGGACGGTCCGTTGACGGCGGCGAGGGAGAGCCGCCCGGACCACCGGGCGACGAGCTCGGCCGCGCGCTCGCGCGGGACGGCCACGGAGACCATGCCGCCGTGGGCGGCGAGGGCGAGGATCGCGCGGCTGCGCAGGGCCACGACCTTGGCCCCGTCGTCCAGGGAGAGTGCCCCGGCGACCACGGCGGCGGCGATCTCGCCCTGGCTGTGGCCCAGTACGGCGTCGGGCTCGACGCCCCAGGAGCGCCACTGCGCGGCCAGCGAGACCATCACGGCCCACAGCGCGGGCTGGACCACGTCGACCCGTTCGAAGGGCGGCGTGTCCGGGGCACCGCGCAGCACGGCGTCGAGCGACCAGTCGACGTACGGCGTCAGTGCCTGCTCGCAGGCGGCCATGGAGGCGGCGAACACCGGGGAGGTGTCCAGCAGTTCCACCGCCATACCGGCCCACTGCGCGCCCTGGCCCGGGAAGACGAACACCCGTCGGCCGTCGGTGTCGGCCACGCCGCGGACCAGCCCCGGGGTGTCCTCGCCGCCGGCCAGCCCGTCGAGGGCGGCCGAGGGGGCGTCGCCGCCGGTACCGAGGAGCACCGCGCGGTGTTCGAAGGGGGTGCGGCCTGTCGCCAGGGAGTAGCCGGTGTCCAACGGGTCGGGGGCGCCGCCCCCGGCGAGGTGGCCGCGCAGCCGCTGGGCCTGGTGGGCCAGGGCCTGCGCCGACCTCGCGGACAGCACCCAGGGCACGACCGGCGCGGTGGGCGCGGGCCGCGGCTCCGGTCCGGCGCCTGCGTCCGCGTCGGAGACGGCGTCGGAGGCGGGTGGTGCCTGTTCGAGGATGGCGTGCACGTTGGTGCCGCTGAAACCGAAGGAGGAGATGCCCGCACGGCGGGGTGCGCCGGTGTCGGGCCAGTCGCGTGCCTCGGTGAGCAGCTCCACCTCGCCGGAGGCCCAGTCGACGTGCGGGGAGGGCTCGTCGGCGTGCAGGGTGCGCGGGAGGACGCCGTGCCGCAGGGAGAGCACGGTCTTGATCATTCCGGCGACTCCGGAGGCGGCCTGGGTGTGGCCGATGTTGGACTTGAGTGCGCCGAGCCAGAGCGGGCGGCCGTGCGGGCGGTCCTGTCCGTAGGTGGCGAGCAGGGCGTCCGCCTCGATGGGGTCGCCGAGGGTGGTGCCCGTGCCGTGCGCCTCGACGACGTCGACGTCGGCCGCGGTCAGCCCGGCGTTGGTGAGGGCCTGGCGGATGACCCGCTGCTGGGCGAGGCCGTTGGGGGCGGACAGGCCGTTGCTGGCGCCGTCCTGGTTGACGGCGCTGCCGCGCAGCACGGCGAGCACCGGGTGGCCGTTGCGGCGGGCGTCCGAGAGCCGCTCCAGGAGCACCACGCCGACGCCTTCGGCGAGGCCCATGCCGTCCGCCGAGGCGCCGAACGCCTTGCAGCGGCCGTCGGCGGCGAGGCCGCGCTGCCGGGAGAAGCCGACGAAGACGCCCGGGGTGGCCATCACGGCGACACCGCCGGCGAGGGCGAGCGAGCAGTCGCCGCCGCGCAGGGCCTGCGCGGCGAGGTGCGTCGCGACCAGCGAGGAGGAGCAGGCGGTGTCGACGGTGACCGCCGGGCCCTCCAGACCGAGGGTGTAGGCGACGCGCCCGGAGACCACGCTGGCGGCTCCGCCCGCGACCAGATGTCCTTCGCCGCCCTCCGGCGAGGAGCCGGCGAGCGAGGTGTAGTCCTGGTAGTTGACGCCGGCGAAGACACCGGTCGGGGTGGTGCGCAGGGACGCCGGGTCGATGCCCGCCCGTTCGAACGCCTCCCAGGAGGTCTCCAGGAGCAGCCGCTGCTGCGGGTCCATGGCGACGGCCTCGCGCGGCGAGATACCGAAGAAGGCCGGGTCGAAGTCGCCCGCGTCGTGCAGGAAGCTGCCCTCCCGGACGTAGGAGGTGCCCTGGTGGTCGGGGTCGGGATGGTAGAGGCGGTCCAGGGGCCAGCCGCGGTCGGCGGGCATGCCGGAGAGCACCTCGCCGCCGTCGATGAGCAGGTGCCACAGCCGCTCCGGGGTGTCGATGCCCCCGGGGAAGCGGCAGCTCATCGCGACGATGGCGATGGGCTCGTCGGGGTCCGCGACGGGGACGACGGCCGTCGTGGCCGCGGCCGGAGCGGTGTCGCCGAGGAGTTCGGTGCGCAGGTGCTCGGCGAGGAGCGCGGCGCAGGAGTAGTCGAAGACCACGGTGGCGCGCAGTCGCAGGCCGGTGACCTGGTTGAGCCGGTTGCGCAGTTCGACGGCGATCAGTGAGTCGAAGCCCAGTTCACGGAAGGCGCGGTCGGGCAGGACGGCGTCGGCGGAGTCGTGGCCGAGGACCGCGGCGGCGTTGGTGCGGACGAGCTCCAGCAGGGTCCGGCGGACCTCCGGCTCGGCCAGTCCCGCGAGGGTGCGGCGCAGCGCGGAGGCGCCGTCGGCGTCGTCCGGGTCGGGGTCGGTCCGGTCCTCGGCGGTGGCCAGGGCGCGGACGTCGGGGAGGTCGGCGATGAGGGGGCTGGGCCGTACGGAGGTGAAGACGGGCACGAAGCGGGCCCAGTCGACGTCGGCGACCACGACGACGGTCTCGTCGTCGTCCAGGACGCGCTGGAGCCCGCCGACGGCCAGCCGCGGGTCCATGAAGGGGATGCCGCGTTCGAGGAGGGCGCGTTCGAGGTCGCTGGTGGCGAGGCCGCCGCCCTCGGCGCTCCAGATGCCCCAGACGACGGAGGTCGCGGCGAGGCCCCGGCCCCGTCGGTGGGCGGCGAGGGCGTCGAGGTAGGCGTTGCCCGCCGCGTAGGCGGCGTGGTCCGCGCTGCCCCACACACCGGAGACGGAGGAGTACAGGACGAACGCGTCGAGGTCGGTGTCGGCGAAGACGGCGTCGAGGTTGGCGGCGCCCTGGACCTTGGCGGCCAGGGTGGCGGCCATGCTCGCCGGGTTCTCGTCCCGTACGGGGAACAGCTGGGCGGCCGCGGCGGTGTGCAGGACGGCGCGGACGGGGTGGCCCTCGGCGGCGACCCGGTCGACGAGCGCGGCGAGCGCCTCGCGGTCGGTGATGTCGCAGGCGGCCAGGGTCACACCCGTGCCCAGGGCGGTGAGTTCGGCCGCCAGTTCGTCGGCGCCGGGGGCGTCGGCACCCCTGCGGCTGACGAGGACCAGGTGGTCGGCGCCGCCCCGGGCGAGCCAGCGGGCGGCGTGGGCACCGAGCCCGCCCGTGCCGCCGGTCACCAGGACCGTGCCGGCGGGCCGCCAGGGAGCCGACGGCGCGGGGGTGGAGGCGGTGGCGCGGACGAGCCGGCGGGCGTGCGCCCCGGAGGACCGTACGGCGAGCTGGTCCTCGTCGCCGGCTCCGGCCAGGAGGTCGACGAGCAGGTTACCGGCGCGGGCGTCGCACTGCTCGGGCAGGTCGATCAGACCGCCCCACAGGCTCGGGTGTTCCAGGGCCGCCGTGCGGCCGAAGCCCCAGACGAGGGCCTGGACCGGGTGGGGCACCGGCTCGGACGGGTGCACCGGGACGGCGCCCGAGGTGACGCACCACAGCGTGGTCCGGACCCCGAGGTCGTCCAGCGCCTGGACGAGGGCGGTGGTGAGCGCCAGACCGACGGGCAGGGCGGGCAGGCCCTCGTGCGGCCGCTCGTCGAGGGCCAGCAGGGACAGCACTCCGGCGGGGGCGGTCTCCGCGCCGGGCCCGGTGGCCAGCAGTTCACGCAGGTGGTCGGTGAGCCGGGACCGGTCGGTGTGGGTGTGGTCGAGGACGACGAGTTCGGGGTCGGCACCGCGCTCGCGCAGGGCCTCGACGGCACGGGTCACGGCCGCGTCGGCGGTGTGGCCGTCCGGGACGACGACCGGCCAGCGGCCCCGCAGCGGTCCGGCGGCCTTGGCCGTGAGCCGCTGCCAGGAGACGTGGTAGCGCCAGCCGTCGAGGACGGCCCGGTCACGGCGGTCACGGCGCCAGGCGGAGAGGGCGGGCAGGACGTCGCTCCAGCTGGCGGCCTCGACGCCGAGCGTGGCGGCGACCGCGGCGACGTCCTCGCCTTCCACGGCGGCCCAGAAGGCGGCGTCGGCGGGGTCGGCGGGGTCGGTGGTGTCCGGCGCGGTGCCGGGCCGGGTCTGCGGCTCCAGCCAGAAGCGCCGGTTCTGGAAGGCGTACGTCGGCAGTTCGACCCGCTCGGGCCGGTGAGCGGCGAACACGGCCGCCCAGTCCACCGGCACGCCGTGCACGTGCACCTGGGCGAGGGCGGTGAGCACCCGGTGCAGGCCGCCCTCGTCGCGGCGCAGGGTGCCGGTGACCAGGGTCGGCGGGGCCGGGACCGCCGCGTCGGGGTCGGCGAGGTCGTCGAGGGTGTCCTGCGTCGGCACGGTGAGCACGGGGTGCGGGCTGATCTCGACGAAGACGCCGTGGCCGCGCCGGACGAGGTCGCGCACGGCGGCGTCGAACTCGACGGTCTGCCGCATGTTCCGGAACCAGTAGCCGGCGTCCAGGCCGGTCGTGTCGAGGGTTCCGCCGGTCACCGTCGAGCAGAACGGGATCGTGGAGGCGGTGGGCCGGACGCCGGCGAGCGCGTCGAGCATGCCGTCGCGCAGCCGGTCCATGTGCGCGGAGTGGCCCGCCACGTCGGCGGCGATCCGCCGGGTCCGCACCTCGCGTTCCTCGCACTGGCGGAGGAACGCGTCCAGGGCCTCGGGGTCCCCGGAGACGACCGCGGATGCCGGGCCGTTGACGGCGGCGACCGACAGGCGGCCCTCCCAGGCGCGCAGGCGGTCCCGCAGGGTGTCGGCGGGCAGCGCCACGGAGGCCATGCCGCCGGTGCCGGACAGTTCCAGCTGGGCGCGGCTGCGTACGGCGACGATGCGGGCGGCGTCGTCGAGCGACAGGGCGCCGGCGACGTACGCGGCGGCGATCTCGCCCTGGGAGTGGCCCACGACGGCGTCGGGTTCGACCCCGTACGACCGCCAGACGGCGGCGAGGGAGACCAGCACGGCGAACAGCACCGGCTGGACGACGTCGATGCGGTCCAGCGGCGCCGCCTCGGGCTCGCCGCGCACGACCGCCGACAGCGACCAGTCCAGGTGCGGGGCGAGGGCCTGTTCGCACTCGGCCATGCGGGCGGCGAACACCGGTGACTCGTCCAGGAGCCGCCGTGCCATGCCCGCCCACTGCGAGCCCTGGCCGGGGAAGACGAAGACGGTCCTGCCGTCGCCCGCGCCGGTGCGGCCGGTGACCGTCTCGGCGGCGCTGGTGCCCGCGGCGACGGCGGCGAGCCCGCGCAGGAAGCCCTCGGGCCGGTCGGCCACGACGACGGCCCGGTGCTCGAAGGCGGAGCGGGTGGCCGCGAGCGAGTGGCCGACATCGGCCGGGCGGAGACCGGGCCGGTCGGCGAGCCAGGAGGCGAGCCGGGCGGCCTGGTCGCGCAGCGCCTCGGGGCTGCGGCCGGACAGCGGCCAGGGCACGGCGGCCGGCAGCGGTGCCGCGCCTGACACCGAACCGGACCCGGCGTCCGGCGCGGTACGTGCCCCGGCCTCCGGTATCGGTTCGGCCGCGCTCTGCGGGCCGCCCTCGGGCGTCCGCTCGTCGGCGGGCCGCTGCTCGGCCTCGGGTGCCTGCTCGATGATGACGTGCGCGTTCGTGCCGCTCATGCCGAACGAGGAGACGCCCGCGCGCCGCGGACGGTCGGCGACGGGCCAGTCGCGCCGCTCGGTGAGCAGCCGCACGCCTCCGGAGCTCCAGTCGACGTGCGGGGTGGGCGCGTCCACGTGCAGGGTCTGCGGCAGGACGCCGTGCCGGATCGCCATGACGACCTTGATGACACCGGCCAGGCCCGCCGCGGCCTGGGTGTGGCCGATGTTGGACTTGACCGAGCCGAGCCAGAGCGGCTGGTCCTCGGCACGGTCCTGGCCGTAGGCGGCGAGCAGGGCGTCGGCCTCGATGGGGTCGCCGAGCCGGGTGCCGGTGCCGTGCGCCTCGACGGCGTCGACGTCGGCCGGGGCCAGCTGGGCGTCGGCGAGCGCGGCGCGGATCACGCGCTGCTGGGAGGGGCCGTTGGGGGCGGTCAGGCCGTTGCTGGCGCCGTCCTGGTTGACGGCGCTGCCCCGTAGCACGGCGAGGACCGGGTGGCCGTTGGCGCGGGCGTCGGAGAGGCGCTCCACGAGCAGCACGCCGACGCCCTCGCCCCAGCCCGTGCCGTCGGCCGCCGCCGCGAAGGGCTTGCTGCGGCCGTCCGCGGCGAGGCCGCCCTGGCGGGAGATCTCCACGAAGGCGCCCGGCAGGGCCATCACGTTGACGCCGCCGACGAGCGCGAGCGAGCACTCGTCGTTGCGCAGGGACTGCGCCGCGAGGTGCAGCGCCACCAGCGAGGCGGAGCAGGCGGTGTCGACGGTGACCGAGGGCCCCTCCAGGCCCATGACGTAGGAGACGCGCCCGGACATGACGCTGATCGCGTTGCCGGTCATCAGGAAGCCCTGGACGCCCTCGGGCGCCCCGTCGGCCAGCGACATGTACCCCTGGTCGATGGAGGCGGCGAACACGCCGGTACGGCTGCCGCGCAGCGACACGGGGTCGATGCCGCCCCGTTCGACGGCCTCCCAGCAGGTCTGGAGCATCAGCCGCTGCTGCGGGTCCATGGCGAGCGCCTCGCGGGGCGAGATGCCGAAGAAGGCCGGGTCGAAGCCGCCGGCCTCGTCCAGGAAGGCCCCGGTGACGGGGACGCCGGAGCCGGCCAGCCCGGCGGCGTCCCAGCCCCGGTCGGCGGGGATCCCGGAGTAGGTGTCGCGGCCGTCCGCCACCAGGTCCCACAGGTCCTCCGGACTGTGCACCCCGCCGGGGAAGTGGCAGCTCATCGCGACGACGGCGATGGGCTCACGGCTGCGCTCCTCGACGTCCCGCAGCCGTCGCCGGGTCTGCTGGAGGTCGATGGTGACGCGGTTGAGGTAGTCGCGGAGCTTCTGCTCGGTCCGGTCGCTCACTGTGCGGTCTCGCCTTCTCCTGGAAACGGCTGTACGTGGATCCGGGGCGTCACGAGATGCCCAGCTGGTTGTCGATGAGGTCGAAGATCTCGTCGTGCGAGGCGGACTCGATGTGGTCCGCGGTGACCTGGCCGGCGGGTTCGGTGGCTTCGAGGCGGGCCAGCACCTCGCGCAGCCGCTGGCAGAGCCGGTCGCGGTCGGGGGCGTCCGGCGCGAGGCCGGCGACCAGTTCCGCGAACCGGTCCAGCTCCACGAGGGGCGCGGACGCCTTGGCCGGGCCCGGCCGGCCGGTGGTGGCCGCGAGGTGGCGGGCCAGTACGTCGGGGGTGGGGTGGTCGAAGACCATGCCCGCCGGCAGCCGGACGCCGGTGGCGGACGACAGCCGGTTGCGCAGCTCGACGCCGGTGAGGGAGTCGAAGCCGAGTTCCTTGAACGCCCGGGTGGGCTGGACCAGTTCGGGCGAGGGGTGGCCGAGGACGGCCGCCGCGTGGCCGCGCACCAGGTCCAGCAGCGCGGCGTGGGCGTCCGCCTCGGACAGCCCGGCGAGCCGTTCGGCGAGGCCCGCGGCCCGGCCGCCGCCGTCGCCGTTCGCCGCGGCGGCCCGCCGGCGCGGCGCCCGGACCAGGCCGCGGAGCAGCGCGGGTACGTCCTGCCCACTGCCGGCGCGCAGCGCGGCGGTGTCCAGTCGTGCGGCCAGCAGATAGGCGTCCTCGGAGCGGAGGGCCGCGTCGAAGAGGGCCAGCCCTTCCGCGGAGGTCAGGGGGGTGACCCCGCTGCGGCTCATGCGCCGCAGGTCCACCTCGCCGAGATGGCCCGTCATGCCGCTGCGTTCCTCCCACATGCCCCAGCCGATGGAGAGGCCCGGCAGGCCCTCGGCGCGGCGGCGTTCGGCGAGGGCGTCCAGGGCGGCGTTGGCGGCCGCGTAGTTGGCCTGTCCGCCACCGCCGAGCAGGGCCGCGGCGGAGGAGAACAGGACGAAGGCGGCGAGGTCGTGGTCCCGGGTCAGCTCGTGCAGGTTCACCGCCGCGTCCGTCTTCGGACGCAGTACGCGCTCCACCTGCTCGGCGGTGAGGGAGGAGACCACGGCGTCGTCGAGGAGTCCGGCGGCGTGCACGACGGCCGTGAGCGGGCGGGTCACGCCGGCCAGGACCTCGGCGAGCCGGTCGCGGTCGGCGGTGTCGCAGGCGACGACGCTCACCTCGGCGCCGAGCGCGACCAGTTCGTCGCACAGTCCGGCCGCACCGGCGGCGTCGGGGCCGCTGCGGCTGGTCAGCAGCAGGTGCCGTACTCCGTGTTCGGCGACGAGGTGACGGGCCACCAGGCGCCCGAGGGTGCCGGTGCCACCGGTGACGAGGGCGGTGCCGTCGGGGTCGAGGGCGGTGGGCGGCAGCAGCACGTTCTTGCCGGTGTGCCGGGCCTGGCCGACGTACCGGAACGCCTCGGGGGCCCGTCGTACGTCCCAGCAGGTGAGCGGCAGCGGGGTGAGGGCGCCCTGCCGGAACAGGTCGAGGATCAGGTCGAGCGTCTGCGCGATCCGCTCCGGGCCCGCCTCCGCCAGGTCGTACGCCCGGTAGCGGACCCCGGGGTGGGCGGCGGCCACGGTGTCGGCGTCGCGGATGTCGGTCTTGCCCATCTCCAGGAAGCGCCCGCCGCGCGGCAGCAGCCGCAGGGAGGCGTCCACGAACTCCCGTGCCAGGCAGTCCAGTACGACGTCGGCGCCGCGTCCGCCGGTCGCGTCGAGGATCCGGTCGGCGAAGTCGAGGGTGCGGGAGGAGGCGATGTGGGTGTCGTCGAGGCCGAGGCCGCGCAGGACGTCCCACTTGCCGGGGCTCGCGGTGCCGTACACCTCGGCCCCGGCATGCCGGGCGAGCTGGACGGCGGCCATGCCGACACCGCCGGCCGCGGAGTGCACCACGACCGTCTCCCCCGCTTTCAGGCCGCCGAGGTCGAACAGGCCGTGGTGGGCGGTGAGGAAGGCGATGGGCACGGTGGCGGCGCGGGCGTAGGACCAGCCGGGCGGGATCGGGGCGAGGGTGCGCCGGTCGGCGACCGCGACGGGGCCGAAGGCGCCGCCGAAGACCCCGAACACACGATCGCCGGGGGCGAGGTCGTTCACTCCGGGGCCGGTCTCCAGGACGGTGCCCGCCCCTTCGCTGCCGAGGATCCGCTGGTCGGGGGCGAGGCCGAGGCAGACCGCGATGTCCCGGAAGTTCAGGCCGGCGGCGCGGACGGACACCCGGACCTCGCCGGGGGCCAGGGGGGCGTCCGCCTCCGGGGACCGGACGAGCGCGAGGCCGTCGAGGCTGCCCGCACCGGTGGTGTCCAGCCGCCAGGCAGCTTCGCCGGCCGGCGGTGTCAGCGTGCCGGGCCGCCCCGCCCGGGCCAGCCGGGGTACGAGCGGGTTCCCCGCGCGGGCGGCGAGCTGCGGTTCCCGTGTGGCGAGGGCGAGGCCGAGCAGGCGGGGCAGGGCGTCCGCCGACTCGGCGGTGTCGTCCAGGTCCAGCAGGACGAAACGGTCCGGGTGTTCGGTCTGGGCGGCCCGGACCAGACCCAGGGCGGCGGCCTGCGCCGGGTCGGCGGGGTGTCCGCCGGGCCCGGTCGCGACCGCGTGCCGGGTGACGACCACGAGGGGGGCGTCGCCGGAGCGGGGGTCGGACGGCCACCGCTGGACCACGGCGAGGGCGGCGGTCGCGGTGTCCCGGACGCGGGCGGCCTCGTCGGGGCCGGTGGCGGTGGGGCAGGTCCAGACGACCGCCGTGGGCTGCGCGCCGGAGCCGGTGTCGTCGTGGTGCACCCAGCCGGTGAGCGGGGCGGTGGTGTCGGCGCCGCCGGGGGCCGGGGTCCAGTCCAGGCGGTACAGGCCGTCCCGGCCCGTCACGGCCGCCGCGAGAAGGTCCGGGGACAGCGGGCGCAGCACCAGGGACTCGGCGGACAGCACCGGCTGCCCGGTCGGGTCCCAGGCGTCCAGGCTCACCGCGTCGGGCCCGGCCGGACCGATCCGGACGCGCAGTGCGGACGCGCCGGCGGCGTGGGCGGTGACGCCGTTCCAGGAGAAGGGCAGCCGGGCGGGGCCGGGCCGGTCGCCGAGGAGGGCGGACGCCTGCAGGGCGCCGTCCAGCAGGGCCGGGTGGAGAAGGTAGCCGCCGCTGTCCGACTGCCGTTCGAGCGCGACCTCGGCATACACGTCGGTGCCGTCGCGCCAGGCGGCGCGCAGCCCCTGGAAGGCGGGGCCGTAGCGGTAGCCGGCCTCGGCGAAGCGGTCGTAGACGCCGTCCAGGTCGACCGGCTCGGTACCGGCCGGGGGCCAGGCGGCGGGCGCGGGCGGGCCGTCGGCGCGGTCGCCGGGGGCGAGGCTGCCGGTGGCGTGCGCGGTCCAGTCCGCGCCGGGGTCGGTCTCGGGGCGGGAGTACAGGCCGAGGGGGCGCCTGCCGCTGTCGTCGGGCGGCCCGACGCGCAGCTGGATGTGGACGGCGTCCCGCTCGGGGAGGATCAGTGGAGCCTGGAGGGTGAGTTCGTCGACGAGGGCGCTGCCGGCCTCGTCGGCGGCCCGCAGGGCGAGTTCCAGGAAGGCGGTGCCGGGCAGCAGGTTCGTCCCGGAGACGACGTGGTCGGCGAGCCACGGGTGGGTCCGGGTCGACAGCCGCCCGGTGAGCAGTTGCTCCCCCGAATCGGCCAGGTCCACGGCGGCCCCCAGCAGCGGGTGGTCCGTGGCGCCGAGTCCGGCGGCGGCGACGTCACCGGTGCGGACGGGGGCGTCGAGCCAGTAGCGGGTGCGCTGGAAGGCGTAGGTCGGCAGGTCCACCGGCCCGCTCGTGCGGCCGAGGGCCGCGGGCCAGTCGACGGGTACGCCCTGGACATGGGCCTCGCCCAGCGACAGCAGCAGCCGGTCCCGGCCTCCGTCGTCGCGGCGCAGCGAGCCGACGACCACACCCGTGACGGCGCTGTCCTCCAGCACCTCCTGGACGGCCGGGGCGAGCACGGGGTGCGGGCTCGACTCGACGAAGGTGGTGTGTCCGGCGCCGGTCAGGGCCCGTACGGCGGGCTCGAACTCGACCGTGCCCCGCAGGTTGCGGAACCAGTAGTCGGCGGTGAGTTCGGGCCCCTCGATCCAGTCGGCCTCCAGGGTGGAGAACATGCGGGTGCCTGCCGCGGAGGGGGTGATGTCGGCGAGGGCGTCGAGCAGTTCGGCCCGGAGGGGGTCCATCTCGGCGGAGTGGGACGCGTAGTCGACCTCGATGCGCCGGGCGCGTACGCCGTCCTTCTCGCAGGAGGCGAGGAGTTCGGCCAGGGCCACGGTCTCGCCCGCGACCACGGTGGAGCGCGGGCCGTTCACGGCGGCGACCGAGATCCTCTCGCCCCAGCCGGCGAGCAGTTCGCGGGTACGGTCGGCGGGCAGCGCCACCGAGGCCATGCCGCCGTGCCCGGCGACGGCGCGCAGCAGCCTGCTGCGCAGGGCGACGACCTTGGCGCCGTCCTCCAGGGTGAGCGCCCCGGCGACGACCGCCGCCGCGATCTCGCCCTGGCTGTGGCCGAGCACGGCGTCCGGCTCGACACCGTACGAACGCCAGGTCTCGGCCAGCGACACCATGACGGCCCAGAGCGCGGGCTGGACCACGTCCACCCGCTCCAGGTCCGTGGCGGAGGCGAGGACCCCGGTCAGCGACCAGTCGACGTGGGGGGCGAGGGCGCGTTCGCAGGCGGCCATGCGGGCGGCGAAGACCGGTGAGGAGTCGAGCAGGTCGAGTGCCATGCCGGTCCACTGGGCGCCCTGGCCGGGGAAGACGAACACGGTGCGCCCGACGGCGGTCGCGGTGCCCCGGGCCACGGTGGCCAGGGGGGCGTCGGCCGCCAGGGCCCGCAGTCCGGCGGTCAGTTGCTCGCGGTCGCCGACGAGGACGGCCCGGTGGTCGTGCCGGGTGCGGGTGGTGGCGAGGGCCAGACCGATGGCGGCGGCGCCCTGCCCGGGGTGGGCGTCGGCGTGGCGGGCGAGCCGTTCGGCCTGGGCGCGCAGTGCTTCGGAGGTGTGGCCGGAGAGGACCCAGGGGACGACGGGTCCCTCGGGGGGCGCGGGCTCCGTGACGTCCTCGTCGACGTGCTCCAGGACCAGGTGGGCGTTGGTGCCGCTCATGCCGAAGGAGGAGACTCCGGCGCGGCGGGGCCGGCCGGGTCCGGCGGGCCAGGAACGTTCCTCGGTCAGCAGTTCCACCGCGCCGGCGGACCAGTCGACCTGTGGGGTCGGCGCGTCCACGTGCAGCGTCCTGGGCAGCACCCCGTGCCGCATCGCCTCGACCATCTTGATGACACCGCCCACGCCGGCGGCGGCCGAGGTGTGCCCGATGTTGGACTTCAACGACCCGAGCCACAAAGGCTGTTCACGGTCCTGGCCGTAGGTGGCCAGCACCGCTTGCGCCTCGATCGGGTCCCCGAGCCGGGTCCCGGTGCCGTGCGCCTCGACGGCGTCCACGTCACCGGGCGAGAGCCGGGCGTCGGCGAGCGCCGCGCGGATCACGCGCTGCTGCGAGGGACCGTTGGGCGCGGTGAGTCCGTTGCTGGCGCCGTCCTGGTTGACCGCGCTGCCCCGCACGAGGGCCAGCACCCGGTGGCCGTTGCGGCGGGCGTCGGACAAACGCTCCAGCAGCACCATGCCCACGCCCTCGCCGAAACCGACGCCGTCGGCGGCCGCGGCGAAGGGTTTGGAGCGGCCGTCGGAGGCCAGGCCGCGCTGGCGGCTGAACTCGACGAACAGTTCGGGGCTGGACATGACGGTGACACCGCCGGCGAGGGCGAGGGAGCATTCACCGGAGCGCAGCGCCCGCGTCGCGAGATGCAGGGCGACCAGCGAGGACGAGCACGCGGTGTCGACGGTCACCGCCGGGCCCTCCAGGCCCAGGACGTAGGCGACGCGGCCGGAGACGACACTGCCCGAGTTGCCGGCGCCGAGGAAGCCCTCGACCTCCTCGGGGATGTGGGGCAGGAGCCGGGCGGCGTAGTCCTGGTGCATGACGCCGACGAAGACGCCGGTCGCGGTGCCCTTCAGGGCCGCCGGGTCGAGGCCCGCGCGCTCCAGCGTCTCCCAGGAGGTCTCCAGGAGGAGCCGCTGCTGCGGGTCCATGGCGAGGGCCTCACGCGGGGAGATGCCGAAGAAGCCCGCGTCGAACTCCCCCGCGTCGTAGAGGAAGCCGCCCTCCCGCGCGTACGAGGTGCCGTGGCGTTCGGTGTCGGGGTCGTGGAGCGCGTCCAGGTCCCAGCCGCGGTCGGCCGGGAAGGCGGCGATGCCGTCGGTGCCGGAGGAGACCAGGTTCCACAGGTCCTCGGGCGAGCGGACGCCGCCGGGGTAGCGGCAGCCCATGGCGACGACGGCGATCGGGTCCTCGTCGGTCGCCGCGCCCCTGCCGGCGGCGGCCGGGACGGCGGTCGTCACACGGCCCGGGTCCGCGCCGAGCAGTTCGCCGCCGAGGTGGGCCGCGAGGACCTCGGGGGTCGGGTGGTCGAAGACGAGGGTGGCGGGCAGCCGCAGTCCGGTGGCGGTGCCGAGGCGGTTGCGGAGGTCGACGGCGGCCAGCGAGTCGAAGCCGAGGTCCCGGAAGGCGCGGCCCGCCTCGACGGCCTCGGGCGACGGATGGCCGAGCACGGCGGCTACCTGACCCCGGACCAGATCGAGGAGTTCGCGGCGGCGGCCGGGGGCGTCCAGGGCGGCGAGCCGCTCGACCAGGGGGCTGCGGTCACCGTCGGTGGCGGAGGCCGGGGCGGCCTGACGGCGGGCGGGCAGCCGGACCACGCCGTGCAGCAGACGGGGTACGGGTTCGCTCTCGGCGCGGGCGCGCAGCGCGGCCGTGTCCAGCCGGAGGGCCACCAGCAGCGGTTCGTCGACGGTGAGCGCGGAGTCGAGAAGAGCGAGGCCCTGCGCGTCGGTCAGGGGCGGCAGGCCCGAGCGGGCGATACGGCGTACCTCGTCGTCGCCGAGGTGCCCGGTCATGGCGCTGCGCCGCTCCCACAGCGTCCAGGCGACGGACCGCCCGGCCAGGCCCTGGGCCCGGCGGTGGTGGGCCAAGGCGTCCAGGAAGGCGTTGGCGGCGGCGTAGTTGCCCTGTCCGGGGCCGCCGAAGGTACCGGCGGCGGAGGAGAAGAGGACGAAGGCCGCGAGGTCCATGCCGGCGGTGAGCCGGTGCAGGTGGAGTGCCGCGTCGGTCTTGGGCCGCAGGACGGCGTCGACCCGCTCGGGGGTGAGCGAGGAGACCACGCCGTCGTCGAGCACTCCGGCGGCGTGCACGACGGCCGTCAACGGGTGCCGTACGCCGGCCAGGACCGCGGCGAGTTGCTCCGCGTCGGCCGCGTCACAGGCGACGACGCTCACCTGCGCGCCGAGCGCGGACAGTTCGTCGCGCAGTTCGTCCGCACCGGGGGCGTCCGGGCCGCTGCGGCTGGTCAGGAGCAGGTGCCGTACGCCGTGTCCGGTGACGAGGTGACGGGCGACGCGGGCGCCGAGCAGACCGGTGCCGCCGGTGATCAGGACGGTGCCGTCGGGGTCCAGGGGCGGGGCCGCGTCGTCGTCCTGTACGGGGATCCCGGCCAGCCTGGGTACGAGGACCTCTGAGCCGCGCACCGCGCACTGCGTCTCGCCGGTGGCGGTGAGCACGGCGGCGAGGGCGGCCGGCAGATCGGCGTCCGGGTCGAGGTCGACGAGGTGGAGGCGGTCCGGGTGCTCGGTCTGCGCGGAGCGCACCAGCCCCCACACCGCGCTGTGCGGCAGGTTCGGTATGTCCTCGCCGGGCCGGGCGGCGATCGCGCCCCGGGTGACGAGGACGAGCCGTGTCCCGGTGAACCGGTCGTCGGCGAGCCAGTCCTGGACGAGGGCGAGGGCGTCGTGCACGGCGGTGCGGGTGCTGTCGGCGAGCCCGTCGGCCGGGTCGTCCGGGGCCGCGCCGAGGTCGGCGAGCACGAACTCCGGCAGTGGCCCGTCGGCGTCCCGGAGCGCGGCGAGGTCCGCGTGGTGGGCGACTCCCCGGGTGTCCTCGGAGGGGCCCAGGACCGCCCAGGAGGCCGACGTGGGGCCGGGCACCGGGCGGGCGGGCGTCCAGTCGAGGCGGAAGAGGGAGTCGTGGTGGCGTCCGGCGGCCGGGGCCGTGAAGCTCCCGGCGCCGACCGGCCGCAGGGCCAGGCCCGCGACGGTCAGGACGGGCCGGCCGGTCTGGTCGAGGGCGCGCAGTGTCACCGTGTCGGGACCGGCGGGGGTGATCCGCATCCGCAGACCGGTCGCGCCCTGCGCGTGGAGGACGGCCCCGGTCCAGACGAACGGCATCCGGCCCTCGGCGGCCTCGCCGAGGCCGGTCGCGTGCAGGGCGCTGTCGAGGAGCGCGGGATGCAGCCCGAACCGCGCGGCCTCGGCCTGCAGCTCCGACGGCAGGCTCGCCTCCGCGAACACCTCCTCGCCCAGCCGCCATGCCGCCCGCAGCCCCTGGAACGCCGGCCCGTACGCGAAGCCGCCCTGCGCGAACCGCTCGTACAGCCCGTCCAGTTCCACCGGCTCCGCGCCCGCCGGAGGCCAGGCCGCAGCCTCCCCCGGCCCCGCCTCCTCGGCGACGGGAACCAGCAGCCCCCGGGCGTGGCACGTCCACGGCACGTCGTCGGTGCCCTCCGGGCGGGCGTGCAGGCTCAGCGGGCGGCGCCCGTCCCGGTCCGGTGCGCCGACGGCGAGTTGTACGGCGACGCCGCCCTGCGGGGGCAGGACGAGCGGGGCCTCCAGGGTGAGTTCCTCGACCTGGCCGCAGCCGACCTGGTCACCCGCCCGTACCGCCAGCTCCAGGAAGGCGGTGCCGGGCAGCAGGGCGGCCTCACGGACAGCGTGGTCGGCGAGCCAGGGGTGGGTGCGGGTGGCGAGACGGCCGGTGAGGAGCAGTCCGTCCCCGTCGGCGAGGGCGACGACCGCGCCGAGCAGCGGGTGGTCGGCGGCGGCGAGCCCCGCCGAGGCCATGTCGCCCTGAGGCGCGGCGGAGTCCTCCAGCCAGTACCGCCGGCGCTGGAACGCGTACGTCGGCAGGTCGGCCCGGCCGATGCGCCGTCCGGCGTAGGCGGCACGCCAGTCGACGCGTACGCCGTGGACGTACAGCTCGCCGACGGCGGCGAGGAACCTGGCCCGGCCGCCGTCGTCGCGGCGCAGCGTGCCGGTGACCACGGCCTCGTCGGCCCCGGCCGCCCGGGCGGTCTCCTCCATCGGGACGGTGAGCACCGGGTGGGGGCTGATCTCGACGAGGACGTGGTGGCCGGCGGCCAGCAGGGCGCGGGTGGTCTGTTCGAACTCGACGGTCCGGCGCAGGTTCCGGTACCAGTAGCCGGCGTCGAGGCCGGCGGTGTCGAGCGGTTCGGCGGTGACGGTCGAGTAGAAGGGGATGTCGGCGGGGCGGGGGCTGATGTCGGCCAGCAGCCGGAGCAGTTCGTCGTGGATGCGCTCGACGTGGGCGCTGTGCGAGGCGTAGTCGACGGGGATCCGCCGGACTCTGAGGTCGCGGGCGGTGAGCCGGTCGATCAGGTCGTCCAGCGCCGACCGGTCGCCGGAGACGACCACGGAGGCGGGCCCGTTGACGGCCGCGACGGACAGTCGGCCGTCCCCGTCGCTCAGCAGGGCGCGGACCTCGTCGACCGGCAGCGGCACGGACGCCATGCCGCCGGCCCCGGCGAGCGCGACGATCGCCTTGCTGCGCAGCGCGACGACCTTGGCGCCGTCCTCCAGGGACAGCGCGCCGGCGACCACGGCGGCGGCGATCTCGCCCTGGCTGTGCCCGGCGACGGCGGACGGCTCGACGCCGTACGACCGCCACAGCGCGGCCAGCGACACCATCACGGCCCACAGCGCGGGCTGGACCACGTCGACACGGTCCAGCGGCGGGGTGCCGGGGGCGTCGCGCAGTACGTCGGTCAGGGACCAGTCGGTGTGGGGGGCCAGGGCGCGTGCGCAGTCGGCGATCCGCTCCGCGAAGACGGGGGCGGTGTCGAGGAGTTCGGCTGCCATGCCGGTCCACTGCGAGCCCTGGCCGGGGAAGACGAACGCGGTGTCGGCTCCGGGGGTGCCGGTCCCGCGGACCAGTCCGGGCTCGGGGATGTCCTCGGCCAGGGCCCGCAGGCCGCGCAGGAACCCCTCCTCGTCGGCGGCGACCACGACGGCACGGTGTTCGAGGGCGGCCCGGGTGGTGGCCAGGGCGTGGCCGATGTCGAGGGGCCGTTGTCCGGGGTGCGTGTCGAGGTGGGCGGCGAGGCGGCGGGCCTGGGCGCGCAGGGCCTCGCGGCTGCGGCCGGAGACGGGCCAGGGGAGGGCGGTCGGGAGGCTGGGCTCATCGGTGGTGCGGGGCTCCTCCTGGACGTCCCGGTCGGGCTCCGCTCCCGCGGCCGGGGCGGACCCGGGCTCGGGCTCGGGTCCGGCCTGTTCGAGGACGACGTGCCCATTGGTGCCGCTGATCCCGAAGGACGACACGGACGCCCGGCGCGGTGCGCCGGTCTCCGGCCAGGGCACCGCCTCGGTGACCAGTTCCACCGCGCCCGAGGACCAGTCGACCGTGGGGGTGGGCCGCTCGACGTGCAGGGTGGGCGGCACGACGCCCCGGCTCATCGCCATCACCATCTTGATGACACCGCCGACGCCCGCCGCGGCCTGGGTGTGGCCCATGTTGGACTTCAGCGAGCCGAGCAGCAGGGGCCGGTCGGCGGGCCGGTCCTGCCCGTACGTCGCCAGCAGGGCCTGTGCCTCGATGGGGTCACCGAGTGGCGTACCGGTGCCGTGCGCCTCGACCACGTCGACGTCGGCGGGGGTGAGCCCGGCGTCGGCGAGCGCCCGTCGGATGACCCGCTGCTGGGCGGGCCCGTTGGGGGCGGTCAGACGGCTGCTCGCGCCGTCCTGGTTGACGGCGGTGCCGCGGACCAGGGCGAGCACGGGGTGACCGTTGCGGCGGGCGTCGGACAGCCGCTCCAGCAGGAGCATGCCGACGCCCTCGCCCCAGCCGGTGCCGTCGGCCCCGGCGGCGAAGGACTTGCAGCGGCCGTCGGCGGCGAGCCCGCCCTGCCGGCTCATCTCGACGAACGGCACCGGTGTCGACATGATCATGGCGCCGCCGGCCAGCGCCAGCCCGCACTCCTGCCGGCGCAGGGCCTGGGCGGCCAGGTGCAGGGCGACGAGGGAGGACGAGCAGGCCGTGTCCACCGTCACCGCCGGGCCCTCCAGGCCGAAGGTGTAGGAGAGGCGGCCGGAGGCGACGCTGTCGGAGTTGCCGTTGCCGATGTACCCCTGGATGTCGTCCGGGACCTGGCGCAGCCGTAGCCCGTAGTCCTGGTACATCACGCCGACGAAGACCCCGGTGTCGCTGCCGCGCAGCCCGCCCGGGTCGAGGCCCGCCCGTTCGAAGGCCTCCCAGGTGGTCTCCAGCAGCAGCCGCTGCTGCGGGTCCATGGCGAGTGCCTCGCGGGGCGAGATGCCGAAGAAGCCGGGGTCGAAGTCGGCGGCGTCGGTGAGGAATCCGCCTTCGGCGGCGTAGGTCGTGCCGGGGCGTTCCCGGGCGGGGTCGTGCAGGGCGCCGAGGTCCCAGCCGCGGTCCGCGGGGAAGCCGGCGACGGCGTCGGTACCGGAGGCGACGAGCTGCCACAGCTCCTCGGGGGACACGACACCGCCCGGGTAACGGCAGCCCATGCCGACGATGGCCACGGGTTCCTGCTGCCGGGCCTCCACCTCCTGCAGCCGGCGCCGGGTGCGGTGCAGGTCGGCCGCGACCCGCTTGAGGTAGTCGCGGAGCTTGTCGTCGTTGAGCGTGCCGTCAGTCACTGTGCACCGTCACCTTCGGGGCCTTCGTGCGGGAGGGGCCGGGCGTGGGGAGCCGCCGTCGCGCGGATGGGGGCAGGGGGGTCACGACATGCCGAGTTCGTTGTCGATGAACTCGAAGAGTTCGTCGTCGCTGGCCGTGTCCATCCGCTCCTCCAGGCGGTCCTGCGCCGCGCCACCGGTTCCCGGGCGCAGCCTGCTGATCAGTTCTTCGAGCCGGCCGAGCAGCTCCGGCCCGGCCGTGCCGTTGTCGAGGGCGCCTTCCAGCAGGCCGAGTTCGGCCAGGCCCGCGGTGTCGGCCGCGAGGTCGGTGGCGGCGCTGTCGGGGGCGAGTTCGACGGACAGTTGGCGGGCGATGGCCGCCGAGGTGGGGTGGTCGAACAGCAGGGTGGCGGGCAGCCTGAGGCCGGTGGCGGCGCCGAGCCGGTTGCGCAGTTCGACCGCGGTCAGCGAATCGAAGCCCAGTTCCAGCAGGCCGCGTTCGGCGTCCACCGAGGCGGGGCCGGGGAAGCCGAGCACGGTGGCGGCATGCCCACGCACCAGGTCGAGCAGGGTCCGTTCGCGCCGCTGCTCGGGCTGGCCGGAAAGGGTGCGGCGCAGGGTGTCGGCCGCGTCCGGGGCCGCCTCGCCGGCCGCCGCGCTCCGCCGGGACGGGCGTACGAGTCCGCGCAGCAGCGCCGGGACGCCGCCGGTCCGGGTGGCCAGGGCCCCGGTGTCCAGTCGCAGCGGCAGGACGACGGGTTCGCCGGTGGCGTTGGCCGAGTCGAACAGGGCGGCGCCCTCGGCCGGGGAGAAGGCGACGATGCCGCCGCGGGCGATGCGCCGGAAGTCGGCCTCGTCGAGACCTCCGCTCATGCCGCCCTTGTTCGCCCACAGGCCCCAGGCGAGCGAGGCGGCGGGCAGTCCGTGCGCCCGGCGGTGGTGGGCCAGCGCGTCCAGGAAGGCGTTGGCCGCCGCGTAGTTGCCCTGGCCCATGCCGCCGAAGATCCCGGCGATGGAGGAGAACACCACGAACGCGGACAGGTCCATGCCCTCGGTCAGCTCGTGGAGGTTCCAGGCCGCGTCGACCTTGGGCCGCAGGGCGGTGTCCAGCCGGGCCGGCGTCATCGCGTCCACGACCCCGTCGGCGATGGTTCCCGCCGCGTGCACGACGGCGGTCAGCGGGTGGGCCTCGGGCAGCGAGCCGAGCAGCCGGGCCAGCGCGTCCCGGTCGGCGGCGTCACAGGCCACGACCTCCGCGTGGGCGCCGAGTGCGGCGAGGCCGACGACCAGGTCGGCGGCACCCTCGGCGGCGGGGCCCCGGCGGCTGGTGAGCAGCAGGCGCTTCACCCCGTGTTCGGCGACCAGGTGGTGGGCGAGCACGGAGCCGATGGCGCCGGTGCCGCCGGTGATCAGGACCGTGCCGGGGCGTCCCCAGTCGGGCGTCTCCGCCTGTTCGGCGGCGGGTACGCGGGCCAGCCGGGCGATGTGCGTACGGCCCTCCCGCAGCGCCAGTTGCGGTTCCCCGGAGGCGACGGCTGCGGCCAGAGCGTCCCTGGATGCCTCCGTCCCGTCGAGGTCGGCGAGGACGAAGCGGCCGGGGTTCTCGGTCTGCGCGGATCGTGCCAGTCCCCATACCGCGGCGTGGGTCAGGTCCGGCGCGTCGCCGTCGGCGCCTGTAGGGACGCCGCCCCGGGTGACGAGCACCAGCTTGGATTCGGCGAACGTGTCGTCGGCCAGCCAGTCCCGTACGAGGCTGAGGGTCCGGCCGGTGACGTGCCGTACGGCGTCGGCCGCGCCCTGTCCCGCCGGGGCGGCGGGGACGTGGGCGAGGACGGCCGTGGGCCGGGCGGCTCCCTCGGCGATCTCCCGGGAGAGCGCCTGGAGGTCGGTGGCGGAGCGGGTGATGCCGTGAGCCGCCCAGTCGGGCGCCTCGGCGCCGATGACGGCCCAGATGTCGGTGCCGGACGTGGCGGGCTGGGGCAGCGTGGGCCATTCGAGGCGGTAGAGGTCGTCGTGGTGTGCGGTCCGGGCGGCGCGCACCTGGTCCGGGGAGACCGGGCGGAGCACCAGGGACCGGATGGAGGCGACCGGTTGCCCGGCCGTGTCGGTGGCCCGGACGGAGACCGCGTTGTTGCCCGCGGGGGTCAGCCGGATGCGCAGGGCGCGGGCGCCGGAGGCGTGCAGGCGGATGCCGTTCCAGGAGAACGGCAGCCACCCCTGTTCGGTGCCTTCGAGGACGCCGAAGATCAGCGCGTGCAGAGCGCTGTCGAGGAGCGCGGGATGCAGCCCGAACCGCGCGGCCTCGGCCTGCTGTTCGGACGGCAGGCTCGCCTCCGCGTACACCTCGTCCCCGAGCCGCCACACCTCGCGCAGCCCCTGGAACGCGGGCCCGTATCCGAAACCACCCTCGGCGAACCGCTCGTACAGTCCGTCCAGTTCCACCGGCTGCGCACCGGCCGGCGGCCACGCCACGGGGGCGCCCGGTGCCGCCTCCTCGGTGGCGGGAACCAGCAGCCCCCGGGCATGGCAGGTCCAGGGCAGGTCCGCGGACGAGGTGTCCTCGGCCCGGGTGTGGACGCTGACCGGCCGGGCGCCGGAGGCGTCCGGCGCGCCGACGGAGAGCTGGAGGACCACCGCGCCCCGCGCGGGGATCACCAGCGGGGCCTCCAGGGTGAGTTCCTCGACCTGCTCGCAGCCGACCTGGTCACCCGCCCGTACCGCCAGTTCGAGCAGGGCGGTGGCCGGGAGGAGGGCGGTGCCGTAGACACCGTGGTCGGCGAGCCACGGGTGAGTGCGTACCGACAGCCTGCTGGTGAACAGGACCCCGTCGGTGTCGGCGAGCGGGACGGCCGCACCCAGCAGCGGGTGGTCGGCCGGGAGGAGCCCGGCGGCGGCCATGCCGCCGGCCGGTGCGGTGGCCTCCAGCCAGTAGCGCTCGCGCTGGAAGGCGTAGGTGGGCAGGTCGACCTTGCCGGGCCCGCCGGGGGCCCCTGCGTCCAGCACGGTCGGCCAGTCCACCGCCGTGCCCCGGACGTGGAGGTGGGCGAGTGCGCCGGTCACGGCACGGGACTCCGGCCGGTCCTTGCGCAGCAGCGGCACCAGGGCGCCCGCGGCCGACGGGTCCGCGGGGTCCGCCGGGTCCTCGGCGAGGCAGTCGCGTCCCATGGCGGTCAGCGAGCCGTCGGGGCCGAGTTCGAGGTAGGTGACGGCGCCCTCGGCGGCGAGCCGCAGCATGCCGTCGTGGAAGCGCACCGCCTCACGGACGTGCCGCACCCAGTACTCGGGCGACGTCAGCTGCTCGGGGGTGGCCAGTTCACCGGTGACGTCGGAGACCAGGGGAATGAGCGGCGCCCGGAGGTCCAGGCGTTCGGCGACCCGCCGGAACTCGTCGAGCATGCCGTCCATGTGCGGCGAGTGGAACGCGTGGCTGACGGTGAGCCGCCGGGCCTTGCCGCCGCGTTCGCGCCACTGCTCGGCGATGTCCAGGACGGCGTCCTCGTCGCCGGATACGACGACGGAGGCAGGACCGTTGACGGCGGCCACCGCGGCGCGGCCCTCGTAGGGGGCGAGCAGCCCGGCGGCGTCCTCCTCGGAGGCGGTCAGCGCGACCATGGCGCCGCCCTCGGGCAGGGCCTGCATCAGCCGGCCGCGGGCCGCGACCAGCGCGGCGGCGTCGGGCGCCGACAGCACCCCGGCCACATGCGCGGCCGCCAGCTCGCCGACGGAGTGCCCGAACAGCAGGTCCGGCACCACGCCCCAGTGTTCGAGCAGGCGGAAGAGGGCGACCTCGACCGCGAACAGCGCCGGCTGTGTGTACTCCGTGCGGTCCAGCAGGGCCGCCTCGTGCGACCCGGCGGGGGCGAAGGCGACCTCGCGCAGCGGCCGGTCGAGCAGCGGGTCCAGTTCGGCGCAGATCGCGTCGAAGGCGTCCGCGAAGACCGGGTGGCGGGCGTACAGTTCGGCGCCCGCTCCGGCACGCTGGCTGCCCTGCCCGGCGAAGAGGAACGCGGTCCTGCCCGCCACGGCCGTGCCCTGGGTGAGGCCGGGCGCGCTGCCGGCGGTGGCGAGCGCCTTGAGGCCGGCGATCAGTGCCTCGCGGGTGTCGCCCACGACGGCGCCCCGGTGCTCGAAGGCGCTGCGGCCCGTGGCCAGCGTGAACGCGATGTCGGCCGGACGCAGGGCGGGACGGGCGTCGGTGTGCTCCAGCAGCCGCTGTGCCTGGGCCCGCAGGGCGACCCGGCTGCGCGCCGACAGCAGCCACGGCACCACGGTGCCGTCTCCGTCGCCCCCGGTCGCGGTCTCCTCCCCGGCGGGCCGCGCGTCGGCGCTTTCCGGCGCCCCGTCGGGTCCGTGCGCGTCCGGTACGTGTTCCAGGATCGTGTGCGCGTTGGTGCCGCTGACGCCGAAGGAGGAGATCGCGGCCCGGCGCGGCCGCCCCCGGTCGGGCCAGGGGGTGTCCTCGGTGAGCAGCGACACGGCGCCCGCCGACCAGTCGACGAACGGGGTCGGCGCGTCGACGTGGAGGGTGCGCGGCAGGACTCCGTGCCGCATGGCCAGCACCATCTTCTGCAGGCCCGCGATGCCGGCGGCGGCCTGGGCGTGCCCGATGTTGGACTTCAGCGAGCCGAGCAGCAGCGGCCGGTCCGCGGGGCGGTCCTGGCCGTAGGTCGCGAGCAGCGCCTGCGCCTCGATCGGGTCACCGAGCCGGGTGCCCGTACCGTGCGCCTCCACCGCGTCGACATCTGCGCCGTCGAGCCCGGCGGAGGCGAGGGCCTGGCGGATGACGCGCTGCTGGGAGGGGCCGTTGGGGGCGGTGAGGCCGTTGCTGGCGCCGTCCTGGTTGACCGCCGAGCCCCGCACCAGGGCGAGCACCGGGTGGCCGTTGCGCCGGGCGTCGGAGAGCCGTTCCAGGACGACCATGCCGGCGCCCTCGGCCCAGGCGGTGCCGTCGGCCGCGGCGGCGAAGGGCTTGCAGCGGCCGTCGGCGGCGAGCCCCCGCTGCCTGCTGAACTCGATGAACGCGCCGGGGGTGGACATCACGGTGACACCGCCGGCGAGGGCGAGCGAGCACTCGCCGCCGCGCAGCGCCTGGGCCGCGAGGTGCACGGCGACCAGCGAGGACGAGCAGGCCGTGTCGACGGTGACCGCCGGTCCTTCGAGGCCGAAGGTGTACGCGATCCGGCCGGAGGCGACGCTGCCCGCGCTGCCGATGCCGAGGTACCCCTCGGTCTCCTCGGTGGGCTGCTGGACACGCGAGCCGTAGTCGCGGTAGCTGGAGCCCACGAAGACGCCGGCCCGGCTGCCCTTCAGCGACGACGGGTCGATACCGGCCCGTTCGAACGCCTCCCAGGAGATCTCCAGGAGCAGCCGCTGCTGCGGGTCGATCGCCAGCGCCTCACGTGGGGAGATCCCGAAGAACGCCGGGTCGAAGTGGTCCGCGTCGTGCAGGAAGCCGCCTTCGCGGGCGTAGGTCCGGCCGAGCTTCTCCGGGTCGGGGTCGTACAGCTCGTCGAGGTCCCAGCCCCGGCCGGTGGGAAACCCGGTGATGGCGTCGGAGCCCGACGTCACCAGCCGCCACAGGTCCTCCGGGGTCGTGACGCCGCCGGGGTAGCGGCAGCTCATCGCGACGACGGCGATGGCGTCGTCGTCGGCCACCGCGGCCACCGCCGCCTGCGCGGGTGCGGAGGCCGGTACCGGTGCCGTACCGCCGAGTTCGGACCGTACGTGGTCCACCAGGGCGGTGACGGTGGGGTGGTCGAAGACCAGGGTGACCGACAGGCGCAGTCCGGTGGCCTCGGAGAGCCGGTTGCGCAGGTCGACCGCGGTGAGGGAGTCGAAGCCGAGGTCCTTGAAGACCCGGTCGGGGTCGATGGCGGCGGGATCGGGGTGGCCGAGGACGGCGGCGACCTCGGTGGCGACCAGGCGGGTCAGTTCCTCCTGCCGCTCCTGTGCGGGCAGGGCCGCGAGGCGGGCGGCGAGGGAGTCCGCCCCCGTGCCCTGCCGGTCGGCACCGTCGGCGGCCAGGACCTCGCGCGCGTCGGACAGTTCCCGCAGGGCCGCGCTGGGCCGCAGAGCGGTGTACGCCGGCGCGAAACGGTCCCAGGCGAAGTCGCAGAGCACGAGCCTGGGCTCGGCCCGGCCCATGGCCTGTTCCAGGGCGGTGACCGCCAGCTCCGGGTCCATCGGCGGCAGCCCGTTGCGCACCAGCCGTTCCCGGGCCGAGTCGGCGGCGCTGTCGCCCGCCCACAGGCCCCAGGCCACGGAGGTGGCCGGCAGGCCGAGCGAGCGCCGCTGCTCGGCGAGGGCGTCCAGGAACGCGTTGGCCGCGGCGTAGCTGCCCTGTCCGGTGCCGCCGAGGGTGCCGGCGAGCGAGGAGAACAGGACGAACGCGGTCAGGTCCAGGTCGCGGGTGAGGGCGTCCAGGTTGAGGGCGGCGTCCATCTTGGGGCGCAGGACCCCGGCGGCCCGCTCGGGGGTGAGGGTGTCGAGGACACCGTCGTCCAGCAGACCGGCGGCGTGCACGACGGTGCGCAGGGGGCGGTCCTCGGGGATGTCCGCGAGCAGGGCGGCGAGCGCGTCCCGGTCGGCGGCGTCACAGGCGGCGACCGTCGTCTCGGCGCCGAGACCGGCGAGTTCGGCGACCAGTTCCGCCGCCCCGGGTGTGTCGGGGCCGCGGCGGCCGGTGAGCAGCAGGTGCCGGGCGCCGGAGCGGGCGAGCCGGCGGGCGACATGGGCGCCGAGGGCTCCGGTGCCGCCGGTGATCAGTACCGTGCCGTCGGGATCGAAGGCGTCGGCCGTCGTCTCCTCGGCCGGCAGGGCCCGGACGAGCCTGCGGCCGTAGACGCCCGAGGGCCGGATCGCGATCTGGTCCTCTCCGTCGAGACCCGCCAGTACGGCGGCCAGCCGTCCGCCGGCGCGTTCGTCCAGGTCGGAGGGCAGGTCGAGCATTCCGGCCCAGCGTTCCGGGTACTCCACGCCCGCGACGGCGCCGAGTCCCCACAGGGTCGCCTGGGCGGGTGCGGTGAGGGCGTCGGAGCGTCCGACGGACACCGCGCCGCAGGTCGCGGACCACAGGGGGGCGTTGATGCCGGCGTCGCCGAGCGCCTGGAGGAGGAGGGTGGTGAGGGCGAGCCCGGTCGGCAGAGCGGTCCCCTCGGCGTACGGCTGTTCGGCGAGGGCGAGCAGCGAGAGCACTCCGCCGTCCGGGGCGGTCGAGGCGCCCAGCCGGGCGGCCAGGCCGCTCCGGCTCTCGGTGCCGGTGGTGCCGATCTCGACGGGTACGGCGGTGGCGCCGTGCCGTTCCAGGGCGCGCAGCGCTCCGTCGACCACGGGGTGGGCGGCGGCGCCGGCCGGTACGACGACCCACCAGGTGCCGCTGAGGGCGGGGGTGCCGGAGGGGAGGTGCAGGGGCTTGAAGGTGACGCGGTAGCGCCAGCCGTCGATGGTGGTGCGGCCGCGGCGGCCGCGCTGCCAGTCGGCGAGTGCGGGGAGCACCCCGTCGAGGGAGGCACGGGCGGTCGTGTCCTCGTCCGGCAGGTTCAGCGCGGCGGCGACGGCGGGCAGGTCGTGCCGTTCGACGGCGTCCCAGAAGGCCGTGTCGGCGGGCTGGGCAGCGCCTTCCCCGGCAGCGGGCGCCGCCGTCGGCTCCAGCCAGTACCGCCGGCGCTGGAAGGCGTAGGTGGGCAGGTCGACGGGGCGGGCGTCGGTGCCCGCGAACACGGCCCGCCAGTCCACCGGGACGCCGTGGACGTGCGGCCCGGCGAGCGCGGTCAGGAACCGGCCGGGGCCGCCGTCGTCGGTGTGCAGCGTGCCCGTGACGAGCCCGGCGACGTCCGCCGCCTCCAGACTCCTCTCCAGCCACACCGCCAGCACCGGGTGTGGGCTGACCTCGACGAAGGTGTCGTGCCCTGCGTCGATGAGCGCGGCGACCGCACGGTGGAACTCCACGGGCTCGCGAAGGTTGCGGTACCAGTACTCGGTGTCCAGGGCCGTGGTGTCGAGGGCGCCCCCGGTGACGGTGGAGTAGAAGGCGATGTCGGTCCGGCGCGGTGTCACCCCGGCGAGCGCGGCCAGCAGTTCCCGGCGCACCCCGTCCACCTGAGGGGAGTGCCCGGCGAAGGTGACGCCCGGGATCATCCACCGCATGACGCCGTCCTCGGACAGCCGGTCGCCGAACTCCTCCAGGGCCTCCGGGTCTCCGGAGACGGTCACGGCGGCGGGCCCGTTGACGGCGGCGACGGACAGCCGGTCGCCCCAGGGCGCCATCCGCTCGCGCACCTGGTCGCCGGGGAGGGCGACGAAGAGCATCGCGCCCCGGTCGACGAGCGTGGTCAGGATCCGGCTGCGCAGGGCGACGATCCTGGCCCCGTCCTCCAGGGACAGTGCTCCGGCCACCACGGCGGCGGCGATCTCCCCCTGGCTGTGCCCGACCACCGCCGACGGCTCGACACCGTACGAGCGCCAGAGCGCGGCCAGCGACACCATGACCGAGAACAACACCGGCTGGACCACGTCGACCCGGTCGAGCGGCGGGCTGTCGGGCCCGCCGCGCAGCACAGCGGTCAACGACCAGTCCACGTACGGCGACAGCGCCCGCTCGCACTGCGCCACCCGGTCCGCGAAGACCGGGGACGAGTCCAGCAGACCCACCGCCATCCCCGCCCACTGCGACCCCTGACCGGGGAAGACGAAGACGGTACGGCCCGGGGTGGCCGCGGTGCCCCGGACCACGGCGGGGTCGTTCTCCCCTGCGGCGAGGGCGGCCAGGCCGGTGAGCAGGGTGGCGTGGTCGGCGCCGACGACGACGGCACGGTGTTCGAAGGCGGACCGGGCGGTGGCCAGGGTGTGGCCGACGTCGCGGGGCCGCAGTTCCGGACGGTCCGTCAGATGGGCGTGCAGCCGCGCGGCCTGCTCGCGCAGCGCCTCCGGGGTCCGGCCGGAGAGCAGCCACGGCACGGCGGTCGCGGGTGCGTCCTCCTCGGGCGCCGCCCCGGGCTCCTCGCCGTACGGCTCCTCGATGATCACATGGGCGTTGGTGCCGCTGAGTCCGAAGGAGGAGACGCCGGCGCGGCGCGGGTGGCCGTTGCGGGACCACGGCCGGGGCTCCGTCAGGAGCGCGACGGCACCCGCCGACCAGTCGACGCCTGGCGTGGGCTCCGCGGCGTGCAGGGTGCGGGGCAGCACTTCGTGACGCATCGCCTGGACCATCTTGATGATCCCGGCGACGCCCGCGGCGGCCTGGCTGTGCCCGATGTTGGACTTCAGCGAGCCGAGCAGCAGCGGCCGGTCCGCGGGGCGGTCCTGGCCGTAGGTCGCAAGCAGCGCCTGCGCCTCGATCGGGTCGCCGAGCCGGGTGCCCGTACCGTGCGCCTCGACGACGTCGACCTCGGCCGCGGGCACGCCCGCGCCGGCCAGCGCGCTGCGGATGACCCGCTGCTGCGCCAGGCCGCTGGGGGCGGTCAGTCCGTTGCTGGCCCCGTCCTGGTTGACCGCCGAGCCCCGTACGAGGGCGAGCACACGGTGGCCGTTACGGCGGGCGTCCGACAGCCGCTCCAGGAGCAGCAGTCCGACGCCCTCGGCCATGCCGAAGCCGTCGGCGCCGGCGCCGAAGGACTTGCAGCGGCCGTCCGCGGCGAGACCGCGCTGTCTGCTGAAGCCGGTGAAGGACAGCGGCGTGCCCATGACGGTCACACCGCCCGCGAGCGCCAGGGAGCACTCGCCGGAGCGCAGGGCCTGGGCCGCCAGGTGCACGGCGACCAGGGAGGACGAGCAGGCCGTGTCGACGGTGACCGCGGGTCCTTCGAGGCCGAGGGTGTAGGCGATCCGGCCGGACAGGATGCTGGTGGAGATACCGGCGATGAGGTGTCCCTCCACCTCCTCGGGTACGTCGCCCAGGCCGCCGTAGCCCTGGTAGGCGGCGCCGGCGAACACGCCGACCTGGTCGCCGCGCAGGGAGGCGGGGTCGATGCCGGCCCGCTCCAGGGCCTCCCAGGAGGTCTCCAGGAGGAGCCGCTGCTGCGGGTCCATGGCCAGCGCCTCGCGCGGCGAGATCCCGAAGAAGGCGGGGTCGAACTGCCCGGCGTCGTAGAGGAATCCGCCTTCGGAGCTGTAGGTCGTGCCGGGCCGGTCGGGGTCGGTGTCGTAGAGGCCGTCCAGGTCCCAGCCGCGGTCGGCGGGCAGTGCGGAGATGACGTCCCGGCCCTCGGCGACGAGCCGCCAGAGGTCCTCCGGGGTGCGGACGTCGCCGGGGTAGCGGCAGCTCATGCCGACGATGGCGATCGGGTCGTCGGCGTCGGTGGGCACGTGCGCGGGCACGGCCGGTCCGGCCGGGGCGGCGGTGTCGGGGCCGAGGAGTTCCCCGCGCAGATGCCGGGCGAGCGCGTCGGCCGAGGCGTAGTCGAAGAGGACGGTGAGCGGGAGCCGCAGACCGGTGGCCGCGTTGAGCCGGTTGCGCATCTCCACGGCGGTCAGCGAGTCGAAGCCCAGTTCACGGAAGGCGCGTTCGGGGGCGATGGCGTCGGCGGAGCCGTGGCCGAGCACGGCGGCCGCGTGCGTGCGTACGAGGTCGGTGAGCAGGCGGTCGCGGTCGGCGGGGGGCAGCGCCGCGATCCGGTCGCGCAGCGAGGAGGCGGTGTCGTCGCCGTCCTGGCCGGGCGCGGTCTCCTCGGCGAGCGTGCGACGGACCTCGGGCAGGTCGCCGATGAGCGGGCTGGGCCGGGCCGAGGTGAACACGGGCGCGAAGCGCTCCCAGTCCACGGCGGTGACGAGAACCACGGTCTCGTCGTCGGTCAGGACCCGCTGGAGCCCGGTCAGCGCGACCTGGGGGGCCATGAAGGGGATGCCCCGGCTGCGCAGCTGCTCCTCGACGAGGTTGGCGGCCATGCCGGCGCCGCCCTCGGGGTCCCAGATGCCCCACACCACGGAGGTGGCGGTGCGGCCCCGGGCCCTGCGCAGGTCGGCGAGTGCGTCGAGGTAGGCGTTGGCGGCGGCGTAGGCGCCGTGGTCGGCGCTGCCCCAGACACCGGAGATGGAGGAGAACAGGACGAAGGAGTCCAGGTCGTCCCGGTCGAAGACGGCGTCGAGGTTGGCGGCGCCGGCGACCTTGGCGTAGAGGATGTCGGCGAACTCGTCCGGGTCGGTGTCGGTCAGCGGCACGAGCAGGCCGGTGCCGGCGGCGTGGATGACGGTCCTGATCCGGGAGCCGTCCTGTTCGAGCCCGGCGACCAGCTCGGCGAGCCGGTCCCGGTCGGCGACGTCGCAGGCGGCGAGGGTGACACGGGTGCCGAGCCCGGTCAGCTCGGCGGCCAGGTCGGCCGCGCCGGGGGTGTCGGCACCCCGGCGGCCGACCAGGACGAGGTGCTCGGCGCCGCCCTCGGCCAGCCAGCGCGCCAGGTGCGCACCGACTCCGCCGGTGCCGCCGGTGACGAGGACGGTGCCGCGGGGCCGCCAGGCGTCGGCGGGGGCGGGGTCGGCGGGCCGGGCGTGGGCCAGCCGCCTGCCGTACGCGCCGGCGGGGCGTACGGCGACCTGGTCCTCGCCGTCCGGACCGGCGAGGATGCCGCACAGCCGGGCGGCGGCCCGCTCGTCGAGCGTGCCGGGCAGGTCGACCAGGCCGCCCCAGCGCTGCGGGTGCTCCAGCGCGGCGCACCGGCCGAGGCCCCAGACGAGGTGCTGGCCGGGGCTGGTCACCGCGTCGTCGCGGCCCACCGTGACCGCGCCCCGGGTGGCGCACCAGAGCGGGGCGGTGACGCCGCTGTCGCCCAGGGCCTGCACGAGGGTCAGGGTGAGCGCGGTGCCGAGGGGAAGGTGGGGGTGGTCCGGGTGGTGGCGCTCGTCGAGGGCGACGAGGGAGAGCACGCCGTGGACCGGGCCGGACCGGGCCGCCGCCTCGGACAGGCGGGCGGTCAGGGTGGCCCGGCCGGTGTCGGACTCGCTCAGGACGACCGGCAGCGGGTCGGCTCCGGCCTCGCGGAGCGCCCGGAGGACGGCTTCCTGTGCCGGGTCGCCGTCCGTGGCGTCGGTGACGGCGACGAGCCAGGTGCCGGTCGGGGCGGCGGCGCGGCCGGCCGGGGCGTCGGCGAGGGGCCGCCAGTCGACGCGGTAGCGCCAGGAGTCGACGGTCGCGCGTTCGTCGCGTCGTCTGCGCCAGTCGGCCAGGGCGGGCAGGACGACGGTGAGCGGGTCCTCGGGGCGGACGCCGAGCGTCGTGGTGAGCGCCGGGAGGTCCTGTCCGCCGACGCTCTCCCAGAAGGCGGCGTCCGCCGGGTCGGTGGCGCCGACGGTGCCCTCGGCGCCGACCGGGGGCCGTTCGAGCCAGTACCTGCGCCGCTGGAAGGGGTACGTGGGCAGGTCGACGGTGTCGCTCGGGTGCCCGGTGAGCAGGGTGTCCCAGTCCGGCGCGAGTCCGCCGGTGTGGGCCTCGGCGAGGGAGAGCAGGAACCGGTCCAGGCCGCCCTGGTCGCGGCGGAGGGTGCCGACGGCGACGGCGTCGGACTCCTCGGTCTCGGCGGTCTGGCTGATGCCCACGGTGAGCACGGGGTGGGCGCTGGACTCGACGAAGAAGCGGAAGCCCTGGGCGAGCAGGGTGCGAGTGGCCTCCTCGAACCGCACGGTCTGCCGCAGGTTGCGGTACCAGTACTCGGCGTCCAGCGCGCCGGAGTCCTGCCAGCTCAGGTCCACGGTGGAGAAGAACGGCACCCGGCCGCCCGTCGGCTCGATGTCCGCGAGGCACTCCAGGAGCCGTTCGCGGATCTCCTCGACGTGCGCGGAGTGGGAGGCGTAGTCGACGGGGATGCGGCGGGCCCGTACGTCCTCGGCCTGGAGCTCGGCCACCACGCCGTCGATCGCCTCGGTGTCGCCCGACAGCACCGTGGCGGCCGGCCCGTTGGCGGCGGCCACGAAGAGCCTGCCGTCCCACTGCCGGAGACGGTCGGTCAGGTCCTCGGGCGGCAGCGGCACGGAGGCCATGCCGCCCCGTCCGGCGAGGGCGGTCAGGGCCTGGCTGCGCAGGGCGACGACCTTGGCGCCGTCCTCCAGGGACAGGGCTCCGGCCACCACCGCGGCGGCGATCTCGCCCTGGGAGTGGCCGAGCACGGCGTCCGGTTCCACACCGGCCGAGCGCCACAGCGCGGCCAGGGAGACCATCACGGCCCACAGCGCGGGCTGGACCACGTCGACGCGGTCCAGCGGCGGGGCGCCGGCGTCGCCGCGCAGGACGGCGGCGAGCGACCAGTCCACGTGGGGGGCGAGGGCGCGTTCGCAGGCGGCCATGCGGGCGGCGAACACCGGCGAGGAGTCGAGCAGGCCGAGTGCCATGCCGGTCCACTGGGAGCCCTGGCCGGGGAAGACGAACACGGTGCGGCCCGCGGGTCCCGCGACACCGCGGACCACCCCCGCGGCCTCGCCGCCGGTCACCAGGCCGGTGAGTCCCGCACGGAATCCGTCCGGGTCTCCGGCGACCACCACGGCACGGTGCTCGAACGCCGACCGGCCGGTGGCGAGGGCCCGTGCGACCGCGCCGGGTCGGAGGCCGGGGTCCGCGTCGAGCAGGTCGGCGAGGGGGAGCAACTGCCGTGCCCGCTCGGTCAGCGCCTCCTCGCTGCGGGCGGAGAGCACCCAGGGCACCAGGGGCAGTGGCGTCGGGTCACCGGACTCCGTGGCCCGGGTGGTGTCGCCGGGTTCGATGGTCCCGGCGGTCTCGTCGGGCTCGGTGGTCCCGGCGGGGGCGGAGTCCTCCGCCGGGGGCGCCTCCTCCAGGATCACGTGGGCGTTGGTGCCGCTCACACCGAACCCGGACACGGCGGCGCGGCGGGGGCGATCGGGGCCGGTGGGCCAGGAACGCTCCTCGGTCAGCAGCCGAACCGCGCCGGAGGACCAGTCGACCTGCGGGGAGGGCGCGTCCACGTGCAGCGTCCGGGGCAGCACCCCGTGCCGCATCGCCTGCACCATCTTGATCACGCCACCCACCCCGGCGGCCGCCGAGGTGTGCCCGATGTTGGACTTCAACGACCCCAGCCACAACGGTTCTTCACGGTCCTGGCCGTACGTCGCGAGCAGCGCCTGCGCCTCGATCGGGTCACCGAGGCGGGTGCCCGTGCCGTGCGCCTCCACCGCGTCCACGTCACCGGGCAGCAGCCGGGCGTCCGCCAGCGCGGCCCGGATCACCCGCTGCTGCGACGGGCCGTTCGGCGCCGTCAGACCGTTGCTCGCGCCGTCCTGGTTCACCGCGCTGCCCCGCACCACCGCCAGCACCCGCCGACCGTGCCGCCGCGCGTCCGACAAGCGCTCCAGCAGCAGCACACCCGCGCCCTCGGACCACGAGGTGCCGTCGGCGCCGGCCGCGAAGGCCTTGCAGCGGCCGTCGGGGGCCAGGGCGCGCTGGCGGCTGAACGCGACGTAGGGGTCGGGGTGCGGCATGACGGTGACACCGCACGCGAGGGCGAGGGAGCACTCGCCGGAGCGCAGCGCGCGTATCGCGAGATGCAGGGCGACCAGCGAGGACGAGCACGCGGTGTCGACCGTCACCGCCGGGCCCTCCAGGCCCAGGGTGTAGGAGATCCGGCCGGAGATCACGCTGCCGGCGGTGCCGGTGTGGAGCAGGCCCTGGACGTCGGACCGGTCGCGGGAGCCGTCTCCGTAGTCGTTGGTCATGGCGCCGACGAAGACGCCGGTCGCGGAGCCCTTCAGGGCCGCCGGGTCGAGGCCCGCACGTTCCAGCGTCTCCCAGGAGGTCTCCAGGAGCAGCCGCTGCTGCGGGTCGGTGGCGAGGGCCTCGCGCGGCGACATGCCGAAGAACGCGGCGTCGAACTCCCCCGCCCGGTGCAGGAATCCGCCGTGCCGGGTGTAGGAGGTGCCCGGCCGGTCGGGGTCCGGGTCGTAGAGGGCGGCCGTGTCCCAGCCCCGGTCGGCCGGCCATTCGGAGATGGCGTCGGTGCCGGAGGACACCAGGTCCCACAGCTGCTCGGGGTCGTCGGCGCCACCGGGGTAGCGGCAGCTCATCGAGACGATCGCGATGGGCTCGTGCCTGGCGTCCTCCTCCTCGCGCAGCCGCTGACGCGCCTGCCCGAGGTCCGCGGTCGCCCGCCTGAGGTACTCAAGAAGCTTCTGTTCGTCCGGCATGTTCGCGGTGCTCCTCAGGCCATTCCGAAGTTGTTGTCCAGCAGGTCGAACAGTTCGTCGGCGCTGGCCGAACCGATCGCGTCGGTGTCCGCCGGGCCGGTGTCGGGCGCCGTGCGCCGGGCCCAGGTCCGTACGAGGTCCTGGAGGCGCGCGCCGAGCTCGTCGGCGCCCTGGGCGCGGGGGTCGGCGGAGGTCAGGGCCGCCTCCAGCGCCCGGAGTTCGGCGAGCGCGGGCACGGCCGGTCCGGGACGGGCGCACAACCCGTCGTACAGGTGGTCGGCGAGGGCGGTGGGGGTGGGATGGTCGAACACCACGGTCGCGGCGACGGGGACGCCGGTCGCCGTGCGCAGCCGGTTGCGGAAGGACACGGCGAGCATGGAGTCGAACCCGACGGCGGAGAACGCCTGGTCGGCGGGGACGGCCTGGCGGCCGGTGTGGCCGAGGACCGCGGCGGCGTGGTCGCGGACCAGGTCGAGCAGCAGACTGCGTCGCGCGGGTTCGTCCAACGGTTCGAGCCGGCGGGCGAGTTCGGCGGCCGCGTCGTCCTCGTCGTCCCGCGTGGCGTCGCCCGGGGCGGAGGCCGCCTCGGGCAGTTCGCCGAGCAGCCGCAGCGCGCGGGGGTCGGGCACGGCGGCCACGACGCGGTCCCAGCGGACGTCGGCGAGGATCGCGGCGGGTTCGTCGTGGTCCAGCGACTGCTGCAGGGCGGCGAGGACCGTGTCCGCGTCCAGGGGGCGCTCCACCGCGTCGGATCCGGCGGGCGCGGGTTCCTGGCCCCCGAGGGCGAGGGTGACGCAGCGGTTGCCCCGGTCGCGGCGGTCGCGGGCGAGTGCTTCGAGGGCGGCGTAGGCGCTGGTGGCGGCCCCCCGCCGGGCGGCTCCCCAGACACCGCTGAGCGGGAAGATCACGGCGAGGGCGACGGTGTCCGGTGCGGGGTGGCCGTCGAGCAGCGCGTCGAGGTCGGCCACCGGGCCGAGGACGGACCGCAGGGCGCCCGCCAGGTCCTCGGGGGTGAGTTCGGCGAGGGAGGCGCCGGGGTCGTGGGCGCGGGCGAGGTGGACGGCGACGGTCACGGACGCTCCGCCGGGCAGGGCGGCCTGGGCGTCCGGGCCGTCGGGCACGGTCAACTCGGCGCCCAGTTCGGCGAGTTCGTCGCGCAGGGCGGCCACGGCCTCCTGGTCCGCGCTCCGGTCCCCGGCCAGGACGACCTGACGGGCGCCGCGCCGGGCCAGCCAGCGGGCGATGTCCGCGCCCAGCGTCCCGGTGTCGCCGGTGATCAGGGCGGTGCCTCCGGCCGGCGCCCGGTCGCGGACCGCCGAGGCGTCGGGGGCCGGGGCGTGGACGAGTCGGCGCACATGGCCGCCGGCCTGCCGTACGGCGAGGTGGTCCTCCTCGTGGCCGCCCGCGAGGAAGGCGGCGAGTCGGCGCACCTCGTCCGGGCCGGGGTGCGGCGGCAGGTCGGCGATGCCGCCCCAGCGCCGGGGCTGCTCCAGGCCGACGACCCGGCCGAGCCCCCACAGCTGGGCCCCGCCCGGACGGGTGAGCCGCTCGTCGGGGTGGACGGCGACCGCGCCGCCGGTCACGCACCACAGCGGGGCGTCGATCCCCAAGGTGTCCAGGGCCTTGAGCAGTTCGAGGGTGGCGGCGGTCCCGGCGAGCACCGGGGCCCCTTCCGCCGCCGCACGCTCGTCCAGGGCCAGCAGCGACAGCACGCCGGAGACCGGCCGGGCCGCGTCCGCGACGGCGTCGGTGACGTCCTGCGCCGTACGGGCCGCGTCGCCCGCGTCGACGGTGACGGTACGGGCTCGCGCGCCGCCGAGTCGCAGCGCGTCCTGGCACGCGCCGACGAGCGGGGCGTCGGTGTGCTGCTTCGGTACGACGAGAAGCCAGTCGCCGTCGAGCGGCGCGGCGGGCGGGTCGGCCACCGGCTGCCAGCGGACCCGATAGCCGAGGGACCGCACGGCGTCCCGGTCGAGCCGGGCGCGACGCCAGCCGGACAGCACCGGCAGCACCTCGCGCAGCGCCGGGGCGAAGCCCTCCGGTGTCGCGTCGGCGTCGGCGCCGAGGGCGGCGGCCAGCCCGGCCGGGTCGCCGCTGTCCACGGCCGCCCAGAAGCGCTCCTGTGCGGCGGCGCCGCCCGCGCCGGTCGCCGGGGCGGCGGTCCGGCCCGGGGTGGGCAGCCAGAACCGGGTCCGCTGGAAGGCGTAGGTGGGCAAGGGGACGGGTCGGGCGCCGGGCACGGCCTCGGCCACGACGTCCGGCCAGGCCACCTTGGCTCCGGTGGTCCAGGCCTCGGCGAGCGAGGCGAGGAACCGGGCGGGGTCGCCGTCGTCGCGGCGCAGCGTCCCGACGGTGGTGACGGTCCGGCCCGCCCGTTCGGCGGTTCCCTCGACTCCGGCGGTGAGCACGGGGTGCGGGCTCGTCTCGACGAAGAGGTCGAATCCGGCGTCGAGCAGCCGTGCGGTGGCCCGTGCGAACTCGACGGGTTCGCGCAGGTTCCGGTACCAGTAGTCCGCCGTCAGCAGCGATCCGTCGAGGGGTTCGCCGGTGACCGTGGAGTACAGCGGTGTTGTGCCCGTGCGGGGCGTCACGTCGGCCAGGGCGGCGAGCAGGTCGTCGCGGATCCGGGCCACCTGGGCCGAGTGGGCCGCGTAGTCGACCGGGATGCTCCGGGCCCTTACGCCGTCCCTCTCGCAGGCCGCGAGGAGGTCCGTCAGCGCGTCCGGCCGACCGGCCACCACCACCGCGTCGGGGCCGTTCACGGCGGCCACGCAGACATGCTCGCCGTGGGGTGCCAGGAGAGCGCGGGCCCGGTCCTCGGAGACGGCGAGGGACACCATGCCGCCGGCCCCGGCCAGCGCCACGAGGGCCCGGCTGCGCAGGGCGACGACCTTGGCCCCATCCTCCAGGGACAGCGCCCCCGCCACCACGGCGGCCGCGATCTCCCCCTGGCTGTGCCCGACCACCGCCGACGGCTCCACACCGTACGACCGCCACAGCGCGGCCAACGACACCATCACCGCCCACAACGCGGGCTGCACCACATCCACCCGCTCCAGCGACGGCGCACCGGTCTCACCTCGCAGCACACCGGTCAACGACCAGTCCACATACGGCGACAGCGCCCGCTCGCACTGCGCCAGCCGCTCGGCGAAGACCGGAGACGCATCCAGCAGACCCGACCCCATCCCCGCCCACTGCGACCCCTGACCGGGAAAGACGAAGACGGTACGGCCGCCACTGCGGGCCTGGCCCTCGACGGCTCCGGACGCGGCCGACCGGTCCGCCAGGGCGGCCAGCGCGTCCAGCAGTTCAGGGCGGCCGCTGCCGACGAGGACGGCCCGGTGCGGGAGGGCGGACCTGGTGGTCGCCAGCGCGTGGGCGACGTCGGCCGGCCGTAGTTCCGGACGGTCGGTGAGGTGGGCGTGCAGCCGCGCGGCCTGGTGGCGCAGGGCCGGTTGCGAGCGGGCGGACAGGAGCCAGGGCAGCGCGGGCGACGAGGGGGCCTCGGGCCGGTCGCCGGTGTCCTGAGCGGCGGTCGGCGGCGCCGGGACGGCGGGCTCCGGGGGCGCCTCCTCCAGGACCACGTGGGCGTTGGTGCCGCTCATGCCGAACGCCGAGACTCCGGCGCGCCGGGGGCGGCCGGGGGCCGTCCAGGGGCGGGCCCGGTCGAGGAGCCGGACGGCGCCACCGGACCAGTCGACCCGGGAGGTGGGGTCGTCGGCGTGCAGGGTCCTGGGCAGCGTGCCGTGCCCCATGGCCAGGACGGTCTTCATCAGTCCCGCGACGCCCGCCGCGGCCTGGGTGTGGCCGAGGTTGGACTTCAGCGAGCCCAGCCAGAGCGGCCGGTCCGCCGGGCGGCCCTGGCCGTAGGTGGCCAGCAGCGCCTGGGCCTCGACCGGGTCGCCGAGGACGGTGCCGGTGCCGTGCGCCTCGACCATGTCGACGTCGGCCGTGGTCAGGCGGGCGTGGGCGAGCGCCTCGCGGATCACCCGCTGCTGGGCGAGGCCGTTGGGGGCGGTGAGGCCGTTGCTGGCGCCGTCCTGGTTGACCGCCGTACCACGGACCAGGGCGAGCACGGGGTGGCCGAGGCGCCGGGCGTCGGACAGCCGCTCGACCAGGATCATGCCGGCGCCCTCGCCCCAGCCGGTGCCGTCGGCGCCGTCGGCGAACGAGCGGCAGTGGCCGTCGGGCGAGAGCCCGCCCTGCTTGCTGAACTCCACGAACACGTCCGGGGCGGCCATCACGGCGGCGCCGCCGACGAGCGCGAAGGAGCAGTCACCGGCGCGCAGCGCCTGACCGGCCAGGTGCAGGGCGACCAGTGAGGAGGAGCAGGCCGTGTCGAGGGTGACGGCCGGGCCCTCGATGCCGAGCGTGTACGCGATCCGGCCGGAGGCCACGCTGGTGACGTTGCCGCTCAGCAGATGCCCTTCGACGCCGTCCGACGACGTGCCCGGCCCGGTGCCGTAGCCCTGGGAGGCCACGCCGACGAAGACGCCGCCGCGGCTGCCGCGGACCGACAGCGGGTCGATCCCGGCGCGTTCGAGGACCTCCCAGGAGGTCTCCAGGAGGAGCCGCTGCTGCGGATCCATGGCCAACGCCTCACGGGGCGAGATCCCGAAGAAGCCGGCGTCGAAGTCGCCCGCCCCGTCGAGGAATCCGCCGCCGGAGCTGTAGAAGGTGCCCGGCCGGTCCGGGTCGGGGTCGTACAGGGAGTCCAGGTCCCAGCCCCGGTCGGTGGGGAAGGCGCCGATGGCGTCCACCTCGTCGGCCACCAGCCGCCACAGGTCCTCCGGGGCGCGCACGCCCCCGGGGAAGCGGCAGGCCATCGCGACCACGGCGAGCGGGTCGTCGGCGGGATCGGTGGCCCGCGGGGCCGGGGGTGCGGTGGTGTCCGGGCCGGCGGCGGGCCGTGCGGCGCCCGTGAGGCCCTCGCGGATGTGCCGGGCGAGGCCGGTCGCCGTGGGGTGGTCGAAGAGGCCGGTGACCGGCAGGCGGAAGCCGGTGGCGGCGACGAGCCGGTTGCGCAGCTCGACGGCCGTGATGGAGTCGAAGCCGATGTCGCGCAGCGGGCGTTCGGGGTCGACCCCCTCGGCCGACCCGTGGCCGAGGATCGCGGCCGCCTCGGTGGTGATCAGTTCGACGAGGAGCCGGTCGCCCTCCGCGTCGGGGAGGGCCGTCAGCCGGTCGCGCCACCGGGCGGCATGGTCCTCGGGTATGGCCGTGCCGGCCGCGGGCCCGCGCTCGAAGGGTTCGGCGGCCCCGGCCGCCCCGGCGGTCTCGGGCAGTGCGCCCAGGAACTTGCTGGGGCGTCCGGAGGTGAAGACGGGGACGAACCGCCGCCAGTCCACGTCGGCGACGACGACCTCGGTGCGTCCCGTGTCCAGCGCCTGGCGGAGTGCGGTCAGCGCCGATTCGGGCCGCAGGCCGACGAGGCCGTGCCGGCGCAGTCCGGCGCCGGCGTCGCCGTCGGCCATGCCGGTGCCCTCCCAGGGGCCCCACGCGACGGAGAGCGCGGTGCGCCCGTGGGCCCTGCGCCGGGCGGCGAGGGCGTCCAGGTGCGCGTTGGCGGCGGCGTACGCGGCCTGGCCGCCGCTGCCCCAGGTGCCCGCGATGGAGGAGAACAGGACGAAGGCGTCGAGCGGTTCGTCGGCGAGGAGTGCGTCGAGGTGGTCGGCTCCGTCGGCCTTGGCGGCCAGTTCGGCGTGCAGTCGTGCGGGGGTGCACTGCTCGGTGGGGGTGTCGGAGACGGTGCCCGCGGCGTGGAAGACCGCGCGCGGTGTGTCCCCGGCCGCCCGCAGCCGCTCGACGAGCGCCGCCGTCGCGTCCCGGTCGGCGAGGTCGCAGGCGGCCACGGTGACCCGGGCCCCCGCCTGCTCCAACTCGGCGACGAGCGCCGCCGCGCCGGGGGCGGCCGTTCCCTGCCGGCCGGCCAGCACGAGGTGCCCGGCCCCCTCCCGGGCCAGCCAGCGGGCGAGGTGCCGGCCGATCCCGCCGGTGCCGCCGGTGACCAGCACGGTTCCCCGAGGGCGCCAGCCGGTGAGGGCCGGTACGGCGCCGGGGGTGGCGTCGTCACCGGAGGTGACTTGGTCGCCCGGGGCCGGGACGCCCGCCGCAGCGGCTGTCAGCCGTCGGCCGAGCAGGCCGGACGGGCGGATCGCGATCTGGTCCTCCCCGGCGAGCCCGTCCCTCGCGCCGTCGCCGTGTCCGGCGTCGACGCCGTCCGCTCCCCGCAGGCACGCGCACAGTCCGCGCAGGGCGGCGGGGTCGAGCCGTTCGGGGAGGTCGACCAGGCCGCCCCAGCGGTCGGGGTGTTCCAGGGCGGCGACCCTGCCGAGTCCCCACACCCGGGCCTGGGCGGGCGACGGCGGCGTGTCCTGGCCCGCCCCGACCGCGCCGGACGTGACGCACCACAGCCGGGCGCGGCTGCCGGTGTCGCCGAGGGCCTGGAGCAGGGTCAGGGTGAGGGCGAGCCCCGCGCCGAGCGGCGCGTGGTCCGGGTGCGGAAGGTCGGTCAGGGCCAGCAGGGACAACACACCGGTGGCCCCGGCGGGGAGTTGTCCGGCCAGCTCCGCGCGCCCGGTGCCGGCACCGATCCGGACGACGGTCGTCTCGGCGCCGTGCTCCGCGAGGGCTCGTTCCACGGCGGCGGCCGTCTCCGTGACCGCCGGGTCGTCCGGCACCGCGAGGAGCCACGGGCCGGACAACCGGATGCGGGCGGGCAGGACGAGCGGCTGCCATACGACGCGGTAGTGGTGCCGGGCGGCGGCCGACTCCTGGTCCCGGCGCGCACGCCAGGCGGACAGCGCGGGCAGTACGTCACCGAGCGGCGCCCGCTCGTCGAGTCCCAGCAGCGAGGCGACCGAGGTTGCGTCGGCCGTGCCGACCAGGTCCCAGAAGGCGTCCGAGCCCGTGGTGGCGGCGTCCGCTTCCTTCCCCGGGGCCGGGCGCGGCCAGAACCGTTCGTGCTGGAAGGGGTAGGTGGGCAGGTCGACATGCGGGGCGGTGGTGTCCCCGTGCCCGGCGGTCCAGTCGACGGCGACCGCCCGGACGTGCAGGCGGGCGAGGGCAGCGACGACCGAGGCCGCCTCCGGCTGTCCCTTGGGCAGCAGCGGGACCGCCGCCACGCCGGGCCCGTCCTCCGGCAGACAGGCCGGCACCAGGGCGGAGAGCACGCCGCCCGGCCCGGCCTCCAGGAACGTCGTCGCGCCCTCGGCGGCCAGCCGTCGTACGCCGTCCATGAACCGCACCGCACCGCGCACGTGCCGCACCCAGTACTCCGGGGAGCACAACTCGGAGGCGGAGGCGGGCTCACCGGTCAGGTTGGAGATCACGGGGATACGGGGCTCGGCGTACGACAGGCCCTCGGCCACCTCGCGGAAGGCGTCGAGCATGCCGTCCATCCGGGCGGAGTGGAAGGCGTGGCTCACGGTGAGCCGCCGGGTCCGGCGCCCCTGGCGGCGGAACTCCTCGGCCGCGCCCAGGACGGCGTCCTCGTCACCGCTGATGACGGTGGCCGCCGGTCCGTTGACGGCCGCGATGGCGACCGTGCCGTCGGCTGCCTCTCCGAGGCGGCCGAGTTCGCCGAGCACTCGGAGCACTTCGTCCTCGCCGGCCTCGACCGCCACCATGGCGCCGCCGCCGGGCAGTTCGTCCATCAGACGGCCGCGGGCGGCCACCAGGGCGCAGGCGTCGGGCAGGTCCAGCACCCCGGCGACGTGCGCGGCGGCGAGTTCGCCGACCGAGTGGCCGATGAGCAGGTCCGGGACGACTCCCCAGTGGTCCAGCAGTCGGAACAGCGCCACCTCCAGCGCGAACAGCGCGGGCTGGGTGTACCGGGTGCGGTGCAGCAGCGGGGCCCGCTCGTCGCCCTCGGCGGCGAACAGGATGTCGCGCAGCGGCAGGTCGAGGTGGGCGGCGAAGTGGGCGAGCACGTCGTCCAGCGCGTCGGCGAACACCGGCTCGTCGCGGTACAGCGCGGCTCCGGCGGCGGCCCGCTGGCTTCCCTGGCCGGGGAAGAGCAGCACGGTACGCCCGGGTGCCGCCAGACCGGTGATCAGCTCCGGGTCGGACATCCCGGCGGCCAGGGCCCCGAGCGCGCGGCGCGCGGCCGTCTCGTCGCCCCCGGGCACGGCGGCCCGGTGCTCCAGCGCGGCCCGTCCGCGTACGAGGGCCAGGGCCACGTCGGGCAGCGGGGGGCCGGTGTCGAGGCGGGCGAGCAGTCGGGCGGCCTGGGCGCGCAGCGCCGCGGGCGTCCGGGCGGACAGGAGCAGCGGCAGCGTCCGGGCCGGGGACGGTCGCGTCCGCCCCTCGCCGCCGGTCGCGGTCTCCTCGGCCGTGCCCTCCGCCGCGCCCGCGTCGGGTGCCTGTTCCACGATCACGTGTGCGTTGGTTCCGCTGATGCCGAACGAGGAGACGCCGGCGCGGCGCGGGCGTCCGGTCCGGGGCCACGGGGTGGGCTCGCCGAGGAGCCGCAGGCCCGCCGTGTCCCAGTCGATGTGGGTGCTGGGTTCGTCGGCGTGCAGGGTCCGGGGCAGTTCGCCGTGGCGGAGGGCGAGCACCATCTTGATGACGCCCGCGACGCCGGCGGCGGCCTGGGTGTGGCCGATGTTGGACTTGACCGAGCCCAGCCACAGCGGCTCGTCGGCGGTCCGTCCGGCGCCGTACACGGCCTGGAGGGCCTGGGCCTCGATGGGGTCGCCGAGCCGGGTGCCGGTGCCGTGCGCCTCCACGGCGTCGATCTCCGCGGCCGTGAGGCGGGCGTCGGTGAGCGCGGCCCGGATGACGCGCTGCTGGGCCGGCCCGCTGGGCGCGGTCAGGCCGTTGCTGGCGCCGTCCTGGTTGACGGCGGTGCCGCTGAGCAGCGCGAGCACCCGGTGGCCGTGGCGGCGGGCGTCCGAGAGGCGTTCCAGGAGGAGCATGCCGACGCCCTCGGCCCAGCCCGTGCCGTCGGCGCCGGCCGCGAACGCCTTGCAGCGGCCGTCCGGGGCCAGTCCGCGCTGGCGGCTGAACTCGACGAACAGCTTGGGTGTGGTCATGAGGGTGACACCCCCGGCGAGGGCCTGCGCGCACTCCCCCCGGCGCAGGGCCTGGGCCGCCAGGTGCAGGGTCACCAGCGAGGAGGAACACGCGGTGTCCACGGTCAGCGCGGGCCCGTCGAGGCCCAGTTCGTACGAGATCCGGCCCGACATCACGCTGGCGGTGTTGCCCGTCATGACGTGGCCCTCGGACACGCCGGGCGCGCCGTCGAGGACGCCGGGGTAGTCCTGGCCGTTGGTGCCGACGAACACGCCGACCGGGCGGCCGCGCAGTGCGGTCGGGTCGATACCGGCGTGTTCGACGGTCTCCCAGCAGGTCTCCAGGAGCAGTCGCTGCTGCGGGTCCATGGCCAGGGCCTCGCGGGGCGAGATCCCGAAGAAGGCGGCGTCGAAGCCGCCGGCGCCGTGGAGGAATCCGCCGCGCCGGCTGTAGGTGGTGCCGGGCCGGTCCGGGTCGGGGTCGTAGAGCCGGTCGGTGTCCCAGCCCCGGTCCGGCGGCCAGTCGGCGATGACGTCCCGTCCCTCGGTGAGCAGCTGCCAGAAGGCGTCCGGGCCGTGGACGGCGCCGGGGAAGCGGCAGCCGATGCCGATGATCGCGATCGGGTCCTCGTCGACGGCGGCCGTTGTTCCGGGGAGGGGCGCGCCGGCCTCCTCGGCCGGCGGGTCCGACGGGGCGAGTTCGGCGAGGAGATGGGCGGCGAGTGCCTGCGGTGTGGGGTGGTCGAAGAGCAGGGTGGTGGGCAGCCGCAGTCCGGTGGCCGTGCCGAGCCGGTTGCGCAGTTCCACGGCGGTGAGGGAGTCGAAGCCGAGTTCGGCGAAGGCCCGGCCGGGGGCGATGTCGGTGGCCGCGCCGTGGCGCAGCACCGTCGCGGCGTGGGTGCGCACGAGGTCGGTGATGTGGCGGGACCGTTCGGCGGCGGGGAGCGCGGCGAGCCGCCCGCGGACCTGCCCGTCCTGCTCGGCGGGTTCGGCCGGTGCCGGGGTCCGCGCGCCGGCGGCATCGGGCAGGCTGCTCAGCAGTGCCGTGGAGCGCAGCCCGACGGCCTCGCTGAAGCGCTGCCAGTCCACGTCGGCGACGACGCAGAGTTCGTCGTGGTCCGCGAGGGCGGCGGTCATGGCCCGGACGGCCGCCCGGGGTTCCATGGGGGTGATGCCGAGGCGGCGGAGGCGGTCGGCGATCCGGTCGTCGACCATGCCGCCGCCGGCCCAGGCGCCCCAGGCGAGTGAGGTGCCGGGCAGTCCGGCGGCCCGGCGTTCGGCGACGAGGGCGTCGAGCGCGGCGTTGGCGGCGGCGTAGTTGCCCTGGCCGGCGCTGCCGAGGACGCCCATGAAGGAGGAGAACACGACGAAGTCGGTGAGGCCGATGCCGTCGGTGACCTCGTGCAGGGTGCGGGCGGCGGTGACCTTGACGCGCATCAGGGTGGCGAGGCGGGCCGGGTCGAGGGCGTCGAGGGTGCCGTCGTCGAGGACCCCGGCGGCGTGCACGACCGTGGTGAGCGGCTCCTCCTCGGGGATCGCGGCGACCACCGCCGTCAGCTGCGCGCGATCGGCTACGTCGCAGGCGGCGACGGTCACCCGTGCGCCGAGCGCGGCGAGTTCGGCGCGCAGTTCGTCCGCGCCGGGGGCGTCGGGTCCCCGGCGGCTGAGCAGCAGCAGGTGGGCCGCTCCCCGCTCGGCGAGTTCGCGGGCGACCTGGGCCCCGACTCCGCCGGTGCCGCCGGTGACGAGCACGGTGCCGCTCGGGCTGTGGCGGGCCCCGGCCCCGCGGCCGGGACCGACCGGGAGCAGCCGGCGGCCGTAGACGCCGGAGGAGCGCACGGCGACCTGGTCCTCGTCGGTGACGGCGGCCAGGACCGCGCCGAGCCGGTCCCCGGCCCGCTCGTCCAGTACGGCGGGCAGGTCGACGAGGCCGCCCCAGTGGCCGGGCCGTTCCAGGGCGACCGTCCGGCCCAGTCCGGCGACCGCGGCCTGCGCACCGGCTCCCGGCCGCTCGCCGCCTCCCACGGCCGCCAGGGCCCGGGTCGCACACCACAGCGGGGCGTCCGTCCCGGTGTCGCCGAGCGCCTGGACGAGGGCGAGGGTCAGGGACAGCCCGGCGGGCACGTCGGGATGGGCCGGGTGCGGGCGCGTCTCCTCGGCCAGCAACGAGAACACGCCGGCCACGGGTTCCGCGCCCGACGCGGCACGCAGGGGGGTCGCCAGGGATTCCCGGTCCTGGTCGGGGGCGGAGACGACGACGGGGACCGGTTCGGCCCCGGCCGCCGTCAGCGCGGCCAGGACATCGGCACCGCTGTCGGCCGCCGGAAGCACCACGAGCCACCGCCCGGACAGCGACGCCCTCGGCGCGAGCGTCAGCGGACGCCACCCCACACGGTGACGCCAGCCGTCGGCGCGCCGCCCCCGCATCCGTTCGGAGCGCCACGCGGAGAGGGCGGGCAGCACCTCGCCCACCGCTTCGGGGGCGACGCCCAGGGTGTCGGCGAGGACCGCGGAGTCCTGGGTCTCGATCTCCCGCCAGAGTCCGTCGTCGGCCGGGGCGGCCAGGTCCGTCGGCCGCGGAGACTCCAGCCAGTAGCGGCGGCGCTGGAACGGATAGGTCGGCAGGTCCACGAGCCGGGCGCCGGTGCCGGCGAGGGCCGGCTTCCAGTCGACGGGGAGCCCGCGTACGAAGGCTTCGCCGAGCGCGTGGTGCAGGCGCCGCAGCCCGCCCTCGTCGCGCCGGAGCGTACCGAGCACGACGGCCTCGCAGCCCGCCTCGTGGACGGTCTCCTCGATGCCCATGGTGAGCACGGGGTGCGGGCTGACCTCGATGAACGCCGTGTACCCGGACTCGGCGAGGGTGCGGACGGCCGGTGCGAAGCCGACGGTGGCCCGCAGGTTGCGGTACCAGTAGTCGGCGTCCATCCCGGCGGTGTCCAGCCAGCCGCCCTCCACGGTGGAGTACAGGGGCACGTGCGCGGCCGTCGGCCGCAGTCCGGCGAGGGCCTCCAGAAGCGTCTCGCGTATCTCCTCCACGTGGGCGCAGTGCGAGGCGTAGTCGACGTCGATACGCCGGGCCCGTACGCCCCGGGCCTCGCAGTGGGCGAGCAGTTCGGCCAGGGCGTCGGGGTCGCCGGACACCACCCCGGCGGAGGGGGCGTTGACGGCGGCGACCGACAGTCCGGGGCGGTCGGCGAGCAGCTCGGTCAGGGAATCGTGCGCGAGGGCCACGGAGACCATGCCGCCGCGTCCGGCCAGCACACCCAGCGCCTGGCTGCGCAGGGCGACGACCCTGGCCCCGTCCTCCAGGGACAGCGCGCCCGCCACGACGGCCGCGGCGATCTCCCCCTGGCTGTGCCCCACGACCGCGTCCGGCACCACGCCGAACGACCGCCACACCTCCGCGAGCGACACCATCACCGCGAACAGCGCCGGCTGCACCATGTCCACCCGGTCCCAGACAGCACCCGAACGGACCGCCTCCAGCAACGACCAGTCCACGAACGGCGCCAGAGCCCGCTCGCACTCCTCCATCCGAGCCGCGAACACCGGCGACTCCTCCAACAACTCCCCGGCCATACCGACCCACTGCGAGCCCTGGCCGGGGAAGACGAAGACGACCGGTCCGGTGGCGGAGACCTCGCCGTGCGCCACATCCGCGCCCGGCGCGCCGTCGGCCAGTGCCGCGAGCCCTTCCTCCCAGGTCCGCCGGTCCCCGCCGACCGCGGCACGGTGGTCGAACAGCGAACGGGACGTCAGTAAGGAGAAGGCGAGGTCGCGGGCGGCGGGCCCGGCGGTGTCCCGAAGCAGGGGCAGCAGGCGACGTGCCTGGTCGCGCAGCGCGTCCGAGGTACGGGCGGATAGCACCAGCGGCACCGGGGAGGTGTCGGGAACGGGGGTCGCTTCCGGTTCCGGGGCGGGGGGCGCTTCCTCCAGGACGAGGTGGGCATTGGTCCCGCTGATCCCGAACGAGGACACCCCCGCACGGCGCGGACGCCCCGCCACCGCCTCCCACTCCCGCTGCTCGGTCA